>NZ_JANSIH010000019.1:0-11831 GCF_047462075.1 Synechococcus sp. R55.2 | reverse complement strand
TCCTCCCGACCCTCGTCCTACGGACAGAGGGCGGGGCTCCTGCGCTAGTAAGCTGAAATACGGCTATCCCCTCTGCCGCATAATGAAAGCCGGGAGTTCTCTGCGTCGGATCTATGCCCAACAGCTTGCCCAGCTCCGTCGATCTCAGCCAGAAGCGCATTTTGCTCACAGGGGGCAGCGGCTTTTTGGGCAAACATGTGCTGCAACAGTTGCAGGTGCTGGGGGTAAAGCCGGAGCAGGTGCGCATCCCGCGCTCGCGCACCCAGGATCTGCGCCGCTGGGAAGTCTGCCAGGAGGTGGTGCAGGGGCAGGAGATCGTGATCCACTTGGCCGCCCACGTAGGCGGGATCGGCCTCAACCAAGCCAAGCCGGCAGAACTCTTCTACGACAACCTCATCATGGGATCCCAGCTCATCCACGCCGCCTATCTGGCCGGGGTGGAGAAGTTTGTCTGCGTGGGCACCATCTGCGCCTACCCCAAGTTTACCCCCGTCCCCTTCAAGGAAGAGGATCTCTGGAACGGCTACCCGGAAGAGACCAACGCCCCCTACGGCATCGCCAAGAAAGCCCTGCTGGTGCAACTGCAAGCCTACCGACAGCAGTACGGCTTCAACGGCATCTACCTCCTGCCGGTGAACCTCTATGGCCCGATGGACAACTTCGACCCCGAAAGCTCCCACGTCATCCCAGCCTTGATCCGCAAGGTGCATGAAGCACAGCAACGGGGCCAAAACTATGTCGAAGTGTGGGGGGATGGCAGCCCCACCCGCGAGTTTTTCTACGCTGAAGATGCGGCCCGCGGCATTGTCATGGCCACCCAGCTTTACGACGGGGCGGATCCCTTGAACCTGGGCACCGGTGAAGAGATCTCCATCCGGGATCTGATTGCCCTCATCTGCGAGCTGATGGAGTTCCGGGGAGAGATCCGCTGGCAAACGGACAAGCCCAATGGCCAACCCCGCCGCTGTCTGGATGTCTCCAAAGCCCGAGAGAGGATGGGTTTTGTGGCCAAAGTCGGCTTGCGGGAAGGGCTGCAGCGCACCATCGACTGGTACCGCCGCCACGCCTGCTCTGGGCAAAGCTAGGCAACCCCTTGGCTCTCCAGCCGGCCATCCTCCATGTGCAGCACCCGATCCGCGATGTCCAGGATGCGGTTGTCGTGGGTCACCATGAGGATGGTGCAGCCCTGCTCCCGCGCCAACTTCTCCATCAGGGTCACCACCTCGCGACCCGACTTGCTATCTAGGGCTGCCGTGGGCTCGTCTGCCAGCACCAGCTTGGGATGGCTGACCAAGGCCCGCGCGATGGCCACCCGCTGTTTCTGTCCTCCCGAAAGCTGCTCAGGGTAAGAGTGGACGCGATCCCCTAGGCCCACTGCCGCCAGCATTTCCTCTGCCCGCTGCTGCACCTGTTGAGGAGCAAGGCCGTTGTGCAGCTCCAGAGCCATGCGCACGTTTTGAGCTGCCGTCAGCGAGCGCAGCAGGTTATGGGCTTGGAAAATGTACCCGACCTGGCGGCGGATTTGGATAAGAGTGCTCGGCTGAGCTCCCCGCAGCTCCTGTCCCAACACCCGCAAGCTGCCCTCCTGCACCGAGCGCAAGGCCCCCAGCAGCGTCAGCAGGGTGGTTTTGCCGGAGCCGGAAGGGCCAGTCAGCAGCACGATCTCCCCTGGCTGCAGGGCAAAGCTAATGTCGAAGAGAATCTGCTTGCGCAGGGATCCCTCGCCGAAATAGTGGTTTACACCTTCGGCTTTCACCACTGGCTCAACGGCATTCTGGGCAGAAGCAAGGGCAGCTTGATCGAGAAGAGGAGTCAGCATAGGAAACTCAAAATCTCAAAACTTTGCGTTGACAACTCATTGACCACTTAGGCCGTCATTTGGAGCGTTGAGATGAGACCATTTAGAAACCTTTGGCCGGAGAGCGTTGATGAGGATCCCAGAAGTTTTTAGACAGTTTAGTTCAAACCCTTCACCATCCATCCGATCCCCTTTGGCAGACTATTGACTTACCAACGCCCCGGCGCCCTGCCCACAGCCAAAACTCTAGAAAATGTCGGCAGGATCGGCTGCCCGCAGCCGTCGCACGGCAATCGCTCCTGAGATGAAACACATGCTCACCGCCAGCCCCAGGACCAGCATCGCCCGGTTGAAGGTCATGGCAATAGGCAGCAACGTGGCATTGGCCGTCAAATCGTAGAGCAAAACCGACAGGGCAAAGGCAGGAATGTACCCCAAGCCGGCCAGCAGGAGCGCCTCTTGAAATACCACCCCCAGCAGGTAGGTATCGGTATAGCCCATGGCTTTGAGAGTGGCATATTCCGCCAGGTGATCTGACACATCGGTGTAGAGAATTTGATAGACAATCACAATGCCGACAATAAAGCCCATGCCCACCCCCAGGCCGAAAATAAAGCCGATGGCTGTGCCCTCTTCCCAGTAGGTTTGCTCCATATCGATAAACTCCGCCCGTGAGAGCACCCGCACATCTTCCGGCAGCAAAGCTCGCATCTGCCGCACCAAGGGATCCGGGTCCACACCCGGCTGGAGCTGCACCACGCCGATATCCACCAGGCCGCGCCCCCGCTGCGGAAAAATGCGCAGGAAATTGAGATCGCTGGTGAGAATGGTGCCGTCGGCTCCAAAGGTGGCCCCCATCTCAAACAGGCCCCCCACCTGGACGCGGCGGTTTCCCACCTCAGTAACCACCTCTCGCCCGGACTCAAACCACTCTGGGATGGGGCCAAACTCGCTGCGGGAGCGGCGGTCAAAAAGCACCACGTCCGCCTTTTTGATCTCTTCCAGCTTGTCCGGCGTCAGTTCCGGCAAGTCCAACAGATCAGCCGAGGGATCCACTCCTACCACAAAAATGCTGCGGGTACGGCGGGTCTCTGGGTTTTTCCAGAGGGCAAAGCCCACATAGACAGGCGAGATGGCCCGCACCCCCTCAAAGCCCAAAGCCTGATAGAGTCGCCGCTGGGAGAAGGTGTTCATGGCAATCAGGGCGTTGGACTGAGGGCTGACCAGGAAGATCTCTCCCTTCAGGGCCACGTGGAAGCGGATGGCACTTTCCAGCAGGCTGTCTTGGAAGCCCAACTGCATGAACATCAAGATGCAAGCAAAGGCAATGCCCGCCAGGGCCACCAGCAGGCGGATCTTCTCCCGCGTCAACTGCAGCCAGGCCAACGGGATCCGATGGGCGATAAAAGCCACACTGAACAGGCTGTACATGGGCTGAGCCTACCCCTCGACATCGATGGCCACATTCACCTGCAGGTTGGTCAGGCCAGCCACGCGGGCGCTGCTCTCCGGATCCAGGCGGATATACACCTCTACCACACGGGCATCCACATCGGCAGCTGGGTCGGTGTTGAGCACATCTTTCTTGCCAATCTGCAGGCCTACCCGCTCCACTCGGCCCTGCAGGGTTTCTGGCAGAGCGCGGTTGCTAATGGTGGCCTGCTGGCCTGGCCGAACCCGCAAGATGTCTGCTTCGTAGACCTCGGCCACCACCATCATTTGGTCAGTGTTGCCCAGCTCGAGAATGCCCTCGCCGGCGGGGATGACCTCTCCAGGGCGGGTGTGGATCTTGAGCACCTGTCCAGCACGGGGAGCGCGGATGAGGGTGCGCTCTAGGCGAGCTTCTGCCAGTTCCAGATTGCGGGCCAGGGATCCCAGTTGGACTTGGGCTTGGGCCAGACTCAGTCCCGCCTCGGCAGCTTGGACTTGGGCTTGGGCATTGAGCAGATCCCGCTCACGGGCCAGGCGCAGTTGGCTCAGGGTGGCTTCGGCAGCCCGCAAGTCCTCCTGTCGTTGCCGCACCAGCAGCCGGCGTTGATCCAGCTCTTGTTGCGAGATTGCTCCTTCCTGCCAGAGCTCCTGAAAGCGGGCCAGATTGGCCTCGGCATCGGCCAGTTCTGCCCGGATACGTTCCACCACCGCTTCCTGGGAGCGGATTTGCATCTGTTGCGGCTCGTCCAGACGGCTGAGGCGGGTGCGTGCCTCTTGGATTTGGGCCTGACTGAAACGGGTCTCGGCCTGCAACCGGGCGCGGGCCTCTTGAAGTTGGGCGGCAGCGTACTCTCGCTCCGCCAACCGCTCGGCGTAGCTTTCCAAGCGGGCCAGCACTTGGCCTGCCACCACGCGATCCCCCTCGGTCACCAGCAGCTCTCCCAGCCGTTCTCCAGGGGAACCGGCAATGCGCAGCACTTCCCCCTCCGGCTCCAGGCGACCCAAAGCACCAACTTGCGGAGGCAGCCGCATTTCCACCGTTGCCTCTGCACTTCCCGATACCGACTGTGTGGCTCCCTGTTGGCTCAATCCCAGCCATGCCAGACCGGCACAACCAAGCAGCCCGACTCCTGCCAGCGACCAAAGCGCTCGTGGGTTCATGGCCTTTTACCCGCTGTGGCTTTGCAGACGACAAACGCCGCCTCTTTTTCTTAAATAAGTGTAAAGTTTTTGGGATGAAAATGTCCAGCCGTATTCTATGTTGCTTGTCTTCACCGTATTTTCACTCCCTTTGGGTTCCCCAAGGTGCCGGAAGATCATTGGCAGCCGGTGAGGCGCAGCCTACCTAGCTCTGGGGATTCCTGATATGATGTGGCCTGTTCGAACCTGTTTGTAGTCAGCAGAACGCAGTCCTTTTTCTGGAGTGTGGCGGTTTTAGGAGTGGGGTGGAGTTGCGATGGTGGAAACAGTTGGAGGAAGGGATCCCATCCCGCCGTTGCCGGTTCCGTCTCAGCCTCTGCCCCTGCATTTGGATCCCTTAAATCCCTTGCTGTCCACCTATCACTTTGTGGGCATTGGTGGAGTGGGGATGTCGGCTCTGGCCTATATTCTGGCTAAGCAAGGGTTTCGCGTTTCCGGATCCGACATTGTCGCCAATGGCCGTACCCGCCGCCTGGAAGCTTTGGGGGTGCGCTTCTTTCAGGGCCACAGCTCGGAGGGATTGGTCGGGGATCCCCAGGTGGTCTATTCCAGCGCCATTCGCCCCACCAATCCGGAATTGGCCGCTGCCCTGGGCAAAGGATTGACGGTTTGGCACCGGGCAGACTTGTTGGCGGCTCTGTTTAACCATCGCTCTGGCATTGGGGTGGCCGGCACCCACGGCAAAACCACCACCAGCAGCATGATCGGCTATGTATTGCTCTCGGCGGGCTGGGATCCCACCTTGATTATCGGCGGGGAAGTGGATGCCTGGGATGGCAATGCCCGTCTGGGCAAGGGGGAGTATTGGGTGGCCGAGGTGGATGAGTCGGATGGATCCCTGGTGCGGCTCTATCCCAAGATTGGGGTGATCACCAACATTGAGCTGGATCACCCCGATCACTACGCCGATTTGGGGCAGGTGATCCGGGCTTTTCAACAGTATGGGCAGCAAAGCCAAACCCTGGTGGCCTGTCTGGACTGTCCCAACGTGGCGGCTCACCTGAGGGTGGATGTGGGCTACAGCCTGACCGGTCATCCCCAAGCCCAGTACCAAGCTCGCCAAATCCTCTACACTGCCAGTTTCACCTGCGCTGAGATCTGGGAAAAGGGATCCCTCCTCGGACAGCTTCGCCTACAGGTGTTGGGATCCCACAACCTCAGCAATGCCCTGGCGGCGGTTGCCGTTGGGCGACAGTTGGGCTTGGAGTTTGCGGTGATTGCCTCAGCTCTGGCCGAGTTTCGAGGGGTGCAGCGGCGATTTGAAGTCAAAGGCGAGGTGGAAGAAGTCACCTTTATCGACGACTATGCCCATCATCCCAGCGAGATTCGAGCCACCCTGCAGGCAGCACGGCTACAGCAGCGGCGGGTGGTGGCCGTGTTTCAGCCTCATCGCCACAGCCGTTTGGCTGCCTTGTTCCAGGATTTTGCCCGCTGCTTTGGGGAGGCGGACGTGGTGGTGATCGTGCCTACGTATGGAGCGGGAGAGCCGGCGCCTGAGGGTTCCGACAACAGCTTGCGCTTGGCCGTGGCGGTGGCGGAGCACCATCCCCATGTGCGCTATGTGTCGTCTTTGCCGCGATTGCCGGAGGTGTTGCCGTCCGTCCTGCAGCCTGGAGATCTCGCCGTTTTTTTGGGCGCAGGGGACCTAAATCAGCAGATAATCGCTACGATGCGGGCATATGCGGCTCAGGTGAGGGAACAGCCTGGGCAAGCCAAAAATCCAAACTTCAGCTGAAAAGATAGCTGCTTCTGAGGTATTGAATCATGACGACGGCTCCGGTGGTGCCTCAGCGGGACGGTTCCTGTGAGTCTGAGGCGGCAAGTCTTACCGCTGAAGACAGGCTTCTCCCCCGCGGGCCGGCGGCTCTGCTATCTGGACGAATTCAATCGGGGATCCCGTTGGCTCCTCTGACCACCTTTCGCGTGGGCGGCAAAGCGGAGTGGTATTGTGAGCCCCGTATCCATCTGGAGCTGCAGCAGTGTTTGGCTTGGGCGCGAGCAGAAGGGATCCCCACGACGCTGCTGGGGGCAGGTAGCAATCTGCTCATCAGCGATGCGGGGTTGAAGGGGCTGGTGATCGGCACTCGCCGTTTGCGGGGGATCCAACTGCTGGAAGGGGGGAGAATTTGGGCCGCTGCCGGAGAGCCTTTGGTCAATCTGGCGCGGGCAGCCGCCAAGCAAGGCTGGAGCGGTTTGGAGTGGGCCATCGGGATCCCTGGCACCCTGGGGGGAGCCGTGGTGATGAATGCGGGTGCCCACGGACGCGCCATGGCGGATGTGCTGGTGGAAGTGCAGATTTTGGACGAGGAACAAGAGCCCTGCCGCCTAGAACCTGCCGATCTGCAATTTGGCTATCGCCGCTCTCGCCTACAGGACTCCCCCTGGACGGTGACAGGAGCGACGCTGCAGTTGATCCCAAGCAGGGATCCGTCCCAGGTGCAGTGGGAAACCCAGCGCTACCTCAACCAACGCCTAAGCTCTCAGCCCTATCATTTGCCCAGTTGTGGCAGCGTCTTTCGCAACCCAGAGTCTCACCCTGCCGGCTGGCTAATCGAGCAGGTCGGCTTGAAGGGGTACCGCATCGGTGGGGCCCAAATTTCAGAGCGCCATGCCAACTTCATCCTCAATTGCCATCAGGCGAGTGCCAAGGACATTTACCGCTTGATTCGCTTGGCCCAGGAAAAGGTCTATCAACAATGGTCGGTGCTTTTGGAGCCGGAAGTGCGCATTCTGGGATCCTTTGAGGATTAGAAGAGCATCGGCTGGGCAATTTGGCCTGCTTTCTTTTGATGACTTTGATAATTTCGATGATTCTGCTCTTAAACTGTTCTTACCAGCTTAGATGCTCGTCGATTCTTTCCTATCGGCTTATGAGTCAAGATGTAGCCACTTTACGTCGTTTAATTCAACGGCTCAATCAGTCCCACACCACTGCGGAAGAACGCCGCTATTTGGTGGAGATCGGCAGCCTGGCTGCTTTGCTCACCCCGGAAGAGGCTGCCGCTTTGGCCCAGGATCCCAAGCAACTCACCGCCGAGCAGCACTATCGCATTTGGGACTGGGTGCATCGCTGGGAACGGGAGCACCGCCACGAAGATCTGGACTGGGATCCCTCTCTAGACCGACACAACGACTAGAACTCGAAAGAATCCCGTCCCGCTATCACGAACAAATCCCGGCCAGAGTCTAAGACAAAAGCCATCTCCAAGTCTCATTTTTGAACAGGATCCACACCCCCAAGCCCATGAGAATCCAGGGCACCCAGCGCTCTCCCCGCTCGGCCAAAACCTTGGCTACTTCAGGTTGCATTGTCAGTTTTTGAGCCACTGCAAACCACAATCCCTTCATCAGAAAAATCGTGGAAAAAAGGGCCAACTGAGGAGGGGTGCTGCCGGCAAACAGAGGAACGTACAGGCTGACATTATCTCCACCATTGGCAAAGGTGAGGAGCATGGACATCAGGGCTGGTGGGGGCAAAAAAACTGACCAAGCCTTTTGGGTTGGGCGCTCTCGCAACTCTTCCAACTCTTTTTCCAAGGTTTCTTCAGGGTCAGGTCGCCACAATTTCCACCCACCCACAGCAATCGGGATCAACCCCAGCAGCCCAATCGCAGGTGGCGGCAACAACAGGCCTCCCAAGTATCCCAGAGAGCTGATCAGGATCACCCCTGCCAAGCCCAAGTAGCCCCCCAGCCAAATGTGCCAGCCCTTCCAAGTAGGCCGAATCTGTGCCTGGGCAAACAACAGAACCAGCAAGAAAAAGTCGTCGATATGGGTGGCAATAAAAGCGAGGATCCCTTCGACTAAAGTTGCCCAGAAAATTGCCAGCGGCATAGGGTTAAGAAATGGGGAAGATGGCGCTGATATCGACGAGGTGAAACTGAAGCAGCCCAACAATTGCCGAAGTATAGGCGGTAGAAGAAGCCAGCCCAATCAAGAGATCGCGTTTCATATTGCGGGGTTTCTCGCCTTTCTCGACGACATCCGTAGCGCCAAACTGCATCATGAGAATGCCCATCAAGTTGGAGAGCCAGTACCCCACGAGGGTTCCGCTCAAAAACCACTGTGGCTGCCACAGGCTACAAAGGTAGCCAAACCCATAGGCAATCGGCAGGTTGAAAAACAAGTCATTCCACCAGGAAAGGGGAGACAGCATAAACCCCAAAATCAGTAAAATGCCACCTCGGAGCTTCTTCCCCATAGGTCTTGCTCTCCAGCGTTACGTCCTCACAATCTTAGCTTCACATTGCTTCATGAAAACCCAAAAACAATGTCTGGCTCTCCACCTGGGAGTGTGGCACGGCCTCTTCTCCAACTATCGACCCACCGCCGGCGGCTGGGAGCTGGGGGGCCAAAAGCGCAGCCTCATCACCTTTGAGGCCTTGGCTCCATCCTCTTCTTCAGGAAGTCCGGCGGCAGGGAGCGCGATCCGCCAAACCAACGCCTACTACCCCCTACAGGGATCCCCCACTCCAGAAAGCTGCCACAGTTGGGTTTACCAAGACTTCTCTCCTGGATTGCGGTTTTTCCCCGATGGATCCTTTTCCAACGGGCGGGTGCAACTGGCACCGTTCAGCGATTTTGCCGTTGAGCAAGGCTTTCTCTGGGAAGATCGCAAGGCGCGGGTGGTGCAGCAATGGGATGCCCAGGGCCGACTGATGGGGGTGACCACGATTTTGGAGCGCCGCGGCCAACCTTTGGATCCCGTTGCAGACTGTGCACCCCTGAGCAGAGAGCAGCTGAGAGCCTGCCTCCAGGGGAGATGGCGGGGGATCGCCCAGAGCTTTGCGGTTGCCGAGGGCCGGTTTGCCGAAACCGAGGTGGACTGCTCGGGGGCAGAGTGGTTGAGCAACTGGGATCCCTTGCCGGGAGGGCTGTGGATTGGCGGGCCGGATCCCTTGCCCATCCCTACCGCCCACCGGGATCGCAGCTTTTCGGTGAGCCTGAGCTGGTTTCCGCAGTCGGAAGACTGCCATTGTCTCTTGCGTTTGATCCGGGACTACGATGCCCGCGGTGCTTGGCAAGGGGTTACGCTGATCCGGGCGCAGAGGGATCCCGTTTGAGAAAGGCGCAAACCTGGGCAAACACCGTTTCCCGCTCGCAGTCCAAAGTGAGGATGTGGTCGGAGTGCTCCAGCCAATGCAAGATCTTCTCCTCGGATCCCAGCTCTTGATAGAGCCACGCTGCCTGTTCAGGATCCACTACTGTATCTTGGCGAGATTGCAGGATCAGAGTGGGAACCCGGATGCTGGCCACTTCCCCCTTGACCCGCTCGATGAGCTCGAGGGCGCTGCGCACTGCCGACAGATTGAAGCTGCGAAAATAGGCTACCTTTTCCGCCAAAGCGCGGACATCCCCGTCCCGAATGGGCAGATGGAAGCGGGGGACATCCTCCAACAACCACCCCAGGCTGTTCAGGTACTGCTCAGGGCGAAAAAGATAGTACCAGCGGTGGCGAATGGCGAAAAATGGCGCCAGCAGCACCAATTTATGGATGGGATGGGCAAAAGCCAGGTGCAAAGCCAGCAGACAGCCGGTGGAAAAGCCCACCAAGGAAACGCGCGGGTACTCCTGCTGCAAAGCCAGATAATGCTCCAAAGCCCGCCCGTACCACTCCGTCCAGCGGGAAGGGGGCATGCGATGGGCCGGGCGGTCATGGCCGGGATAGTTAAATCCCTGCACCGTCAGGCCAGCCGCCAACAGCCGCTCTGCCAGCCATTGCAACTCGTAAACACCGCCCCCCAATCCATGTAGCAGCAGACAGGCGTGTTCCCCTGCTCCTCGCCACAAAAAGGGTTCGTTACTCAACATAAAACATAAAAAAATAAAACTCCGTTCCACTTCGCGACGGGATCCCTTGCTAGCCCAAGGTGATATCCAGCAACATCATCACCACAAACCCACTGATGACCCCAAAGGTGCCCTCCCGCTCCAACCCCTGCCGGTGCGACTCAGGGATGATCTCATCGGAAATGACAAACAACATCGCCCCCGCCGCAAAAGCCATGCCCCAGGGTAGTAGGGGCTGCGCCAGAGAGACCACCGTTGCTCCCAGGATCCCGCCGATGGGCTCCACCAGTCCGGTCAGCAGGGCGATGCCAAAAGCGAACAGCCGCGAGTACCCCTGGCCCACCAGTGACAAAGCCACCACCAGCCCTTCTGGCATGTTCTGCAAGCCGATCCCCAACGCCAACGCCAACCCATCGCCGACTTGGCCGGTGGCAAATCCCACCCCCACCGCCAAGCCTTCCGGGAAATTGTGCAGGGCGATGGCAATGATGAACAGCCAAATCCGTTTCAAATGGGCGCGGTTCTCCCCTTCCACCCCTTTGAAAAAGTGCTCGTGAGGAAAGAGGCGGTGGGCACTCTCCAGGAAGATCGCCCCCAACAACAGGCCTGCCACCATCACCACAGCCGCCCCAAATGGGGAATACCCCAGCGCTATGGCTGCCTCGGTGCCCGGCACCAGCAGGGAAAAAGAGGTGGCCGCCAACATCACCCCACCCCCAAACCCCAGCAGGATCCCTTGCGCCCTTTCCGAGAGCGAGGGGAGAAACAGAGCGGGCAAGGCCCCTAACCCGGTTGCCAACCCGGCGATCAAGCTGGCCAGGGATCCCATCCCAATTGGATGCACAAGCCCCTCTCCACAAAGGCCGAATGCTTCTCAATTCTCCTCCTTTTGCGACATTGTGTGCGGTTTGTGGCCAACCGGAATGGCAGATCCCCTGCTATGGCTAGCCCACCACCGGAGTTAGGGTTGCTTTGAAAGGCTCTCGACAGCGCAGTAGATCTTCCGTTTGAGCCTGAATGGCTGCCAACGCTTCGATCTCTGAGATGCGGGTACTTTGACCGGCCTCGGTGATCGGGATCCCGTCTACGAACACTGTGTGAACATTGCTGGCCCAAGCGGCATAAGCTTCTGTTGCCAGATTTTGTGTTTATGAGCGAGGTACACAAGAGCAAGTCTGAAGGCTCTATTCCCCAGTTGGAGCTTGCCATCTGAGGCAAGGTTTATTCCCAACAGTGGTAGATTGCGTGGGCGCAGAAGCATCCTAAGCAGCAATTTGACCAGGCTATACTTTAGTAAGGCGGGTCGACAAAAACTAAAGAAAACTAAAGTCAAGTCTGATGATGAGGAGTGAAAAAGCGATGCAGAAAAAAGCAGTTACAAACCTTTTGGCTTTGAGTCTAGGGGCGGCCTGTCTGGGGCTGACCGGCTGCGGTGGCGGCGGAAGCAGCGGGACGATATTGCCCACGCCGACACCTACACCGACACTCACACCGACCCCAACTCCAACACCCACCCCAACCCCGACACCTACGCCCACACCGGGTGCCCCGACTTTTACCAAGGCATATAGTCCTACCTCGGTGGCTGCTGGCCCCACTGCCAAAACAACCC
>NZ_JANSIH010000018.1:0-11931 GCF_047462075.1 Synechococcus sp. R55.2 | reverse complement strand
CCAGTTTTGACGCTCATCCCGCTAACGCAAACCAAGTAGCAGGAGATTCCCCCTTCACCGAGTCTTGACCCGATGCCCTAGAGGACATCCCCGCCAGAACCTCTCCAGGGGCCTTTGAGGACTTCGTCCCCCTGGCGAGCACCTCACCGCGCTCCCCAACCCGATCCCGCAGCACCATCCCACCGGCAACATCCCTGGGCAGCCAACAGCCACAAGAGCACTCATACCAGCGGGTTCTCAGCGCCTCACCCCACGCCGGACACTCCTGAGAGGTGCCTGCCGCCCTCTCTCTGGCTCCAGCCTTGCCCCGCTTGAACCCAACCCAGGGCAGCGCCGAGTTCAGGAACTGCCCATGACCGGCCTCCACCATAGGCTTGCCCAGCACCCTGCGCCTTGAGGGTGGACTCATGGTCAGGGTTGTGATGGGCGCGTTGTGTATCACCACCTGCTGCCTGCCTTCCTGTGGCGGTGCGCCTTTGTCGGTCATCACACAAAAGCCATAGGCTGAGCAGCCAGCGGAGATGGAGGGATTGTTCTTTCTGCTGGCTCGCTGCTTCACCACCCCTGCTGCACGCGAAGCACTGCAATGAATCTGGGTAGAGATTTGCACCTCAATCCTCGCAGTATCCTGCAAACTGGAGGTGTTGCCCCCGCCAGCTAAAATCTCAAGACGGTTCTCGCTGCCTTCACGGATGAAGACTCTGGGAGGTTTTCCAAAAGCGACGGAAAGTGCCCTTGAGGGGAAAGGTTGCCATTTTTTTCCTGGCCCAGCTTGCCATGCCGACCGTTAACTATCTGCGCATCAGCTTGATCGATCGCTGCAATTTCCGCTGCCAGTACTGCATGCCTGACGAGGCGGAGTTGACGTGGCTGCAAGCCCCAGAGCGTTTAACGGATGAGGAAATCCTCACGTTGGTTCGAGAGGTGTTTTTGCCCTTGGGGATCGATTGCTTTCGCCTCACCGGCGGCGAACCCCTGCTGAGGCCGGGGCTGGAGCACCTCATCCGGGCTCTATGCAGCCTGCCTGGGGTGAGAGATGTGGCCCTTACCACCAACGGCTTCAACCTCAGCCAAAAGGCCCAACTCCTCTATGAAGCGGGGCTGCGCCGCATCAACATCAGCTTCGATTCCCTCAACCCCGAGACCTTTCGGCTGATCACAGGGCGGGATCGCTGGCAGCAGGTCTGGGCCGGGATCCAAGTTGCCCACCAAGTGGGGTTTGATCCCCTCAAGTTGAATGTGGTGGTGATCCCTGGGCTCAACGAATCGGAAGTGGAAGATCTGGCTGCCCTTACCCTGGAGCGGCAATGGCATGTGCGCTTCATCGAGTTTATGCCCATTGGCAATGCCGCCCTCTTTCAGCAGGCCGGCTGGGTGGAGTCTGAGGTGCTGCGACAGCGAATTCGCGCTCGCTTTGGCCTGGAACCTGGGTTTGTGGCCGGCAATGGGCCGGCGGATGTGTTTCGAATCCCGGGGGCAAAAGGCACCTTGGGCTTTATCAGCCAGATGTCGGAGTGCTTTTGTGATCGATGCAACCGCATGCGGCTATCCAGCGACGGTTGGCTGCGCCCTTGCCTGCTCAACGAATCCGGCCAAATCAACCTGCGGGATCCGCTGCGAGCTGGGATCCCTGCCGAAAGGCTAAGACAGCAGGTGCGAGAACTGCTGGACATCAAGCCGGACATCAACTTCAAAGGACGGGACACCGGCAGCCAGGGATCCTACCGGCGCACCATGTCTCAGATTGGCGGCTAGCGGGGATAAGGGATCCGCAAAAGCTGGTTGACCGGTGGGTGGGCCACCTGCAACTGTTTCCCATCCGGCCACTGGATCTGGATTTCCTTGACCCCTGTTTCGGATCCCAGGCCAAAGTGGGCCACCGGCTCCATCTGACAGAGGTAGCCGCTGCCGGCGTCGATGGCCTGGATCTGGGTACGGGTGGAGGTGAGCAGCCTTACCAACGCGCCGCGGGCCGGGGCTCCCTGGCGGGTGAGGGGCAGAACTCTCAGCCAGTTGTTGGCATTGGCCTGAGGGCGATAGAAGCTGAGAGGCTGGGCGCCAGACTCCCCATGGGCAATCAACAATTCCAGACGACCATCCCCATCCACATCGGCCACCGCTGCTCCTGTCCCCAATCCCTGCGGCTCGGCAGCATCTCCAATGTCAATGGCTTGCCAACGGCCTGAGCGCCATGCAAACAGACGGTTGGGCTCGCCGATGTTGTTGAAAAACAGCTCTGGGTAGCCGTCGTTGTCGAAGTCGGCAGCAATGACCGTGCGAATGCGAGAGGGCCTGGCCAGCTCAGGGGGGGGCTACATCCTTAAAAAAACCGCCGGGGGTCTGGATCCAGAGGCGATGGGGGCCTTCCCAGTTGCCATAGAGCAAATCCAGCCGTCCATCCCCATCCAGATCCACCGCTGCCACGCCGCGCCCATGCTCGTCGGGATCTGCTAGGCCCACCTCAGCGGCAATCTCTTCAAAGGTGCCATCTCCCCGGTTGCGAAACAGAAAGTTAGGTCCCTGCTCATTGACGGCAAAAATGTCCATCCGCTGCGAGACCAAGGGCACGGCCACCAACCCCCGCCCGCCCGTCACCCGATTGAGTCTCGCTTCTGGCGCCACATCGGCGATCATTTGGTTAGGGCCCAACTCGTAGAGGCGCATAGGGCCGCCGTAGTTGGCTACGAAAAATCCATAGCTCCCCTGGCCAAGACGATCCACACAAGCTACAGAGCGACCTGCCGTCAAGTTGAGGGCATCTTGGTTTTGCGGCAGGGAGAACAGGTCCACCCAGCGAGATCCCTGCCAGTCGAAGAGGCGATCCCCAAAGCGCTTGCGCCCGCCGAAGGTATCGGTGTTCAAGACATAAAGTTCTTCCTGCCCGTCCCCGTCAAAGTCGGCAGCAGCCACCCCAATTGCCATGCGCCCTGCATCGGCCAGGGTGTCGTCTGCTTGATCCACCAGGGCTTGCCCATCCCACTTCAAGACTCGATTGGAGCCGCGGAACCCGCACACAAACAGCTCAAAGGCCCCATCCCGATCCAAATCGCAAGCGGCAACCCCGTAGAAAAGGGCAGGTGGGTTAAAGCGGATCTGCGAGCTGCAATCTTGGAACATGGGGATCCCATCGGAGAACAATAGGAACTGGTGGAGCTTCCAGCTCTGATGGTATGCTGGATCTTCGCTGGAACTTCCCCTTCAACCATGCCACGCATCAAATCTGCCATCAAGCGCGTTCAGATCGCAGAGCGGAATCGGCTGCGCAACAAAGCCACCAAAGCAATGGTGCGCGCTCTGATGAAGAAAGTGATCTCCCTCTCGGCTGCCTACGCTGCCAACCCACAGCAAGAAACTCTGCAGGAAATCCAGGCGGCTATGAGTGCTGCTTTCAGCCGCATTGATAAAGCTGCCAAAACCGGCGTTCTGCACAAAAACACAGCCGCTCGTCGTAAGGCTCGGCTGGCCCGGATTGTGAAGCTATCCGTGGCTTCCTCGGAAAAATCCCAGGCTGAGGCTTTGGGTGGGCGTGATTGACTTCTCCTGCTGCTTCGGAAGTGGTGCTTGTGCGGGATTTCAGCCGCACGCAAACGAGATTTTGCCTCGGTGCCGGCAGGGATCCCAAGTAGCAGCCAAAACCTAATCTTGAGTATCCAACCTGTGCACCAACCAGCGCCGCAGCGGATGCCACACCGGCAAGGATAGGATCCAGCGGGATTGCTGCTCCAGCATGAGACGCTCCACCGGATACAGGCCGAACAGCTCATAGCGGCTTTGGGCAATCAGGATCCCCATCGTGAAGCTGACACAGAGCAACAACCCCAAAGTCGGCCATCCTGGGCGGTGAAACAAGGCATATCGCAGGCCCGTCCAAGTAAAGTAATCCCACAGGCGGGCTATATCCGCTCGCAAAGCCCAAAGGCTAGGGATCCCGACTACCAGCCACAGCAGGCCCAGAAAGATGAAGCTACCGCCGTGGTAGAGGCGCAACAGGCGCTTGGCTGCCGGAGACAGAGCTTGAGTGCCAGAGGCAGCTTTCTTTTCCGCAGCTGAGCCAGGATCAGGGAGCAAGGGCATGGGGATCCCAATTTTCGACACCTCAACACCCATTTTGGACTTATCTCCGACGCAATAGCTCGGTTGCATGGGATCCTCGAACTCAAACGAGTACTTTTCTGCTTTCGGCTCGCCCATTTTAAGGGATCGATGCACAGGGAGCCCAGTTGTGGCTCTCCCGCTGCACAGCGCCATCCAAAAAGGCACTGATCAAAGCATCTGCTCAAAGCATCTGCCGTCTGCAAGTCTTCCTTATCCGTACAGTCAAGTTTCCTGAGAGACGCCCAGACGTCCCGTTCCAAGAGCTTGGCAGACGATCTCTTTGACGTTCATATCCTGAGCGAAAACCAACATTCCCATGGTGAAGGGTCCCGCCCTGGCTCCCTAAGTCAAACCGCGCAATTTGCCCAAGCAACAATGCAGAACTCAAGGTCAGAGGCAGGTTGGTCGGGGTCAGAGAATGGGAACTGGGTCGGGGATATAATGGCTCTGCACCCTTTTCTTCGGCCTTGCTAGCTCAAAGGATAGAGCACCGACCTTCTAAGTCGATGGTTGCAGGTTCGAGTCCTGCGCAAGGCGCTGGCCTTGCCCTCTAAGCCTTGCTTGGGGTTTCCGACAAGCTGCCCTGATGGGGGCACCACATCTGAACCATCACCTGCCGAGAGTGGCTTTCTACCCGCAGGGATCCCTGCAGCAGCTCCACTGCCTTTTGAACCAGCGATAGACCCAAGCCCGTTCCCCCGGCGTTGCGGCAATCCAACTGGGGGAGGCGATAGAACTTTTCAAAAAGGCGGGGCAACGCTTCTGCAGGGATTTCTACCCCTGTATTGCGCACCGTGATCAGCCAGCCGGGACGGCCATTGGAGTTAGCCTGGCTCACACTCAAATAGATGCTTTCCCCAGTGGGGGTGTACTTACACGCATTGTTTAAAAGCTCGCTGACCACCCGCGACAAGAGGCTCTCATCCGTGCAGAGGGGCCAAAGGTCGGGATCCCATTCCACCTGAAACTGTTGGCCCTGTTGGGCAGCTCGCAGCCGGAAGGGCTCGGCAAGATTGGGGATCCATTCCTGGGGAGATAAACAGGTAAGTCTGAGGACTTTGTTTCCGGACTCGATGGCTTGCAATTCCAATAAGTCGTTGATCAACTCCAGCTCGCGGTTGGTCTCCATCTCCAAAATTTGAAAGTAGCGCCTTTCCCGCTCAGTTAGGTTGGCTTTAGATAGAAACCCAATAGCCAGCTTCATGTTGGTGAGAGGTGTGCGCATTTCGTGGGAGACCATGTGCAGAAACTCATCTTTGAGTTGGTTGAGCTCCTGCAACTGCTGCACCTGACGCTGGATCGTTTGATAAAGACGTGCTTGGCGAATGGCGATGGCACATTGGCCGGCTACCCGTTGGATGAGCTGTTGTTCCCGCTCGGTAAATATCTGCCCCGGTGGACGGGATCCACAAATATTCCCCAAAACAAGCAGTTCCTCGTGTTGAGCTGTCAGATCCCTTTTGTCGCAAATGGGAGCGATGATCAGGGTGTAGCGGTCGTGGTTGGGCCAGCAGGGGTGATGGAAGTTGCTCAATTGGCAGAGCTGTCCGCGCTGGAGCTGACGAAGCACATGGGCGAAATCCGCAAACGAAACCTCCAGGGGGAAGCGCCGGATCCCTTCTCCGGCCAAATAGTCCACCGCCAAAACGCTGACCTGCCGCTCTGGGTCATACAGGGCAATGGCGCAATTGGATAGGTTCAAGCTGAGGGCCAATTCTCGGGCCACCGTTTCCAAGATTTTTTGTTCGTCCAAGGTGGATCGAATTTCTTCGGTGATAAGCTGCAACAGAGCTTCGTAGTCATAGGCTTGCCGGAGTTCTGCATTGCGCACCCGTACTTGGTAATCCAATTCGGCATTGGTCTGTTGCAGCTTTTGATAAAGCTCTGCCTGCTGAATGGCCACCGCCAGGTGATCCCCAATGGCCTTGGCCAACTCGATCTCATCGGTTTGCCAATCCGGATCTGAGGTCAGGCGCCCCAGGGACAGGGCACCCCACACTTTTCCCTGGCAAGCCACTGGGATCACCAACCAAGGGCCCAGGTGGTATTCTCGCTTTTCATGGATAGCAAAGGGATCCAAAACTTGCTCGGGATCCGGCGCATGAAAAACTTGCAGCTGCTTCAAGTATTGGATGGCCACAATGTCTGGACTATCCGGGATGTGCAGGTGAAGGGCAGTGGGCAGATCAGGCGATTGGACGTAGCTGGCAACACCTAACCATACAGCCTCAGCCGGCAGGTACTGGTAAAGGGTAACCCGTGCTGCCTGTAACACTGCCCTCACTTCCCGGACTGCCACATCAAACAGGGTGGGCAAGTCGAGCGAGGCGTTGATGGCCTGAATGAGCTGGCTGAACAGCCTTTCTCGCTGCAATTGCCGCTGCAGTTTCAGCTCAGCTTGCTTACGAGGGGTGATGTTTCTAATGATCATCAGGACTTGATCTTCCCCATAGGGGACGATGCGAGCCTGCCGATATTGGGGCTGAGGGGATCCCTCTGGGCAGGGGTACTCGATCTCTTGAGCTTGCCGGGTTGCTAGGGCCAGCTCCAGATGCTCGCGAATGGCTTGGGCTGTGGGCTCTGCCGCACCGGCGCAGGCGACCTCAGGAAACAGCTCTTCAAGGGTTTTGCCCAAATAGTAGGCAGGGGGATGGGGGACAGAAAAATGGCTGGGCGGCTTGAACTCCAGACATCGGCCCTGGCGATCCAGACGAAGCAGCATGTCGGGCAGGGCTTCCAGGAGCTGGCGATGGCGACGCTCTCGCTCGGCCAAGGTGATCTCTAATTGCTTGCGCTCGCTGATGTCCAGGGTCACGCCGACAACCTGGCCGGGATCCCCTTTCGGCCCCAAGAGCACAATCCCCTGGGAAAGCTGCCAGCGCATCTGGCTGTCGGCCTGGTAAACCCGATATTCCACCGAAAAGTTGGGATCCCCCTCTACCGCCCTGGGCCCAGCCGTCTGCAAAGCTTCTTTCACCCTTTGGCGATCTTCCGGGTGAACGTGCTGCAAAAACACTTCCAGGGTGAAATCTTGGCCGGGATCCAGCCCGTATTTGGCCTTGCACTGGGGAGAAGCACTCAACTCCCAGGTGCGCAAATCCAGTTGCCAATAGCCCAGTTGGGTGGCTTCTAAGGCCAAATAGAGATGCTCTGGATAAAAGCTGCCGTCTCCTGGCCGCACCGGCACCAGGCGGTATCGAGTTGAAGCCATCTCCCTCACCAGACGGTTAATTTGCCGCAAGCCCTGCCTCATTGTGGACAATTTTCAGAGAACCTGGGAGATCCTACTATTCGAACTGTTAGAAATTCCTAACCTTAAGCATGGCTCCAGGGTAACTCTTAGACATGTGTTCTCCGACACCAAACCTTCAACTTGAGCTGGACTTCAACTTCACGGGGAGAAGGCCTAGGGTCACACCCTGCTGATGCGACCGGGAGGCTTTGGGCCGGGCTTGTGGGAAAGGGGGGTGCCTCTGCTATAGTATCGTCAGTTGCATTTCGGATCCCAAGTGGTGGGATCCCCCTGGCAGGTAGGGTCAGGGCAGGCTTCAAGATGTCTTTGCGCTCTTGCGAGAGTTGACGTTGCGTTGAGCTTTCTCGGTGTGATCCTGCCCTTAGCCTGCGTGAAGCGTTTTCTCTTTTTTATGCTTTCCTGTGCAACGTTAAGCCTGACGTTTAATCACAGAAAACTTCTCCTGCTCTCGAGTTTGGGTTTATCTGTAGTAAGACCTGTATTCAGATTTTCCCGATGGGTTGACGGTTTCCTGTTCGCCCTGGCGCGGCTTCTCAAGGTGCCGTTGCCCTCTTCATTTGGTTAGCGGACGGGGAAACAGAAGATTGCTAGATCTGGACAATTAGCAGGGCCGAGGTTGTCTTCACTTCCTTGGGCTTTGGCTTAAGTTTTCCTTTCCCCGGGTATCTCTTGCAAAGTTGCCCGATGTTGGCGATGGCAACAGGATAGTCTGTTTAGCCTGCTGTTAGGTTTTCTGGATTCTCTGAGTTGGGTTGATGGGCTGGCCCGCGGCATGGCGAGCGAAGGGATCCCTTTGACCTTTCTCAGCAGACTTCTCCCTATTTTTTCCTAGCTCAACTCAATCATTTTCCAACCGAAGAATTCAAGGTTATTGCTGTGGTTTGTAAAGTTTCTCCCAGTTTGGATCGACATAGCCAGTCGAGTGAATCTGCTTTGCTTGGCCAGGCTTCATTGCCCCAAGGCCACCCCTTGGATCCCCTTAGCGCCGAGGAAATGCGGCAGGTGGTGCAGATCCTGCGCCGGCAACGGCCCCTCAGTTCTCAGTGGCGCTTTGTAACCATCCAGCTACAAGAGCCGGAGCGGCCTTGGATGGAAGCGTGGCAGCCGGGGCAGCCGTGGGATCGGCAGGCTTTCGTGGTGCTGTTGGATCCGGCCAGTGGCAACACCTACGAAGCCGTGGTCTCTCTGTCAACACAGCAGGTGCGCTCTTGGCAGCTCGTTCCGGGCGTGCAGCCCCCTCTGCTCGACGATGAGGTGTACGCCTGCGACCGCCTGCTCAAGGAGGATCCCCAATTTTTGGCGGCTCTGCAGCGGCGGGGGATTGCCGATGTGGATTTGGTGATGGTGGACTACTGGACGGTGGGCTACTTCGGGATCCCGGAAGAAGAAGGGCGGCGGCTGGTGCGAGGCTTTTGTTTCCTACGTACTTCCCCTTGCGACAACGGCTATGCCCGCCCCATCGAGGGGCTCTACCCCTGGATTGACCTCAACCGCATGCAAGTTGTCAAGGTGGAGGATCGGGGTCTGTGGCCCTTGCCGCCGGAGTCCGGTAACTTCGACGAGCTGTTTTTCAAAGATTTTCGCCAAGACTTGAAGCCGCTAGAAATCACTCAGCCCCAAGGGGTGAGCTTCCAGGTGGACGGCCACCACATCCGCTGGCAGAAGTGGGATCTGCGCATCAGCTTTAACCCGCGAGAGGGGCTCGTCCTCCACCAGGTGAGCTACGAGGATCAAGGCCGCCTTCGCCCCATTCTCTACCGCGCCTCGGTAGCCGAGATGGTGGTGCCCTACGGGGATCCGCGGGATCCCCACTTCCGCAAAAATGCCTTCGATGTGGGGGAATACGGCATTGGCATGCAGGCCAACTCCCTGCGGCTGGGCTGCGACTGTCTGGGGGAAATCTACTACTTCGATGCCTGGCTGCCCACCAACAGCGGTGAGCCCATGCTTTTGAAAAATGCCGTCTGCATGCACGAGGAGGATTTTGGCATCCTTTGGAAGCACACCGACTGGCGCACGGAACGGGCGCAGGTGCGGCGCTCGCGGCGGCTGGTGCTTTCCTTTTTCACCACCATTGGCAACTACGACTACGGCTTTTTCTGGTATTTCTACCAAGACGGCACGCTGGAGTTTGAAGCCAAGCTCACCGGCATCATCAACACTTGCGCCACGTTGCCGGGGGAAGAGCCGGAGTTTGGCGTCTTGGTGGCACCCCAATTGTCTGGCCTCAACCACCAGCACTTTTTCACTGTCCGCCTCGATATGGCGGTGGATGGGCCGTGCAACTCCCTCTATGAAGTGCATGCAGAACCTCTGCCTCTGGGGCCGGATAACCCTCACGGCAACGCCTTTCGCGCCCGCTCTACCCTGCTGAGCGCCGAGCAGGAGGCTAAGCAAACGGTGGATCCCTTGCGGGGCCGCTATTGGAAGATTGTCAACCCCAATCGCCACAACCGCCTGGGACAGCCGGTGGCCTACAAACTGATGCCGGGGGAAAACGTCCAGCTTTTGGCCCACCCCGACTCTTGGCTGCACCGACGGGCAGGATACCTGGCCCACCACCTCTGGGCCACGCCCTACCATCCCGGCGAGAAGTTCCCAGCAGGGGACTACCCCAACCAACACCCCGGTGGCGAAGGGCTGGTGAAATGGACGCAAGCGAACCGATCCCTGGAAAACACCCGCCTGGTGCTCTGGTATAGCTTTGGCTGCAATCACTTCCCCCGCACCGAAGACTGGCCGGTGATGCCGGTTAGCTACATCGGCTTTATGCTCAAGCCCCTAGGCTTCTTTGAGTGCAACCCGGCTTTGGATGTGCCCCCGCCTCCGCCAAAGATCAAAGGCTGCTGCAGCTTGAGTCATTCCAACCAGCAGTGAGCGCCATATCCACCCCCTGTCCCTCATCGCGCTGACCGAATCGGGATCCAACGGATTTGGGTGGGCTGTCAAGAATATCAAAAAGCCCAGAAGCCTTGCTGTGTAGGAACTTCTGGGCATTGTTCAACTTTGGGAAATGGAGCTGACGGGAGTCGAACCCGTGTCCGAGATGGGTACTGAGGGATCACTCATTCACAGGTTTAGCCTCTTTGACCCTCGAGGCGGGGATCGCCGTTTGGATCCCGGCGATGGGAGTTCTCCGCCTGATCTTGGTCTCTCCCTCGACGGAGCCGGAGTAGAGAGCTGCACCCGTTGGGGTTGTGATCCGCCCACTTAACGGGGTCGTGAGCAGATCCTCGAGCTCAGAGTAAGTTTTCGGTTACTGAGCCTTAGGCAGCCAAAGCAGCCGCTTTACGAGCAAAGGGTACGACGTTGTTCGCACGTACTTTTTTGAGCCTGGTGGTAACGGGATAAGCTCAATCCCGACCTGCCTCATGAACCCATGTTCGCCACCCCGTCGAAACCGTTACAGCCCCAGGGTTGACTTGAGTCCAGTATAGCAAGATTTTTGGGGATAAGGCCAGAACCTTTGCGAATGTGACAGAAGCTTTGCTAATATGACGAAGCTGCAAACTTGGGTCGGTAGCTCAGCGGTAGAGCACTCGGCTTTTAACCGATTGGCCCAGGGTTCGAATCCCTGCCGACCCATGTCAGTCTTCCCCTTCCAAAATGCGGGGCACCTTGAAGAACATGTCTGCCCGGTCAGGGGCGTTGGCCAGGATCCCTTCGATATCCGGGTAGGGCTCGACTTCATCGGGGCGGGTGGGCAGTTCCATGTCCAGGACGTGAAAGGTGGGCTCTACCCCCTCCGTGTCCAGCTCCTTCAGTTGCTCCACGTAGGCCAAGATGTCTGCTAGCTGCTCTGTGAACTGGATCTCTTCCTCCTCGGTCAGCTCCAGACGAGCCAAGTGAGCAACATGTTGGACTTCTTCCCGTTTCAGCATCCTCTCCTCCGGCTCCCAGATTATCGACTTGACTTAGCCCAGGGTAGCCGAGATCAACCGTTCGCGTTAACAGAACGGAGTCCTTCTGCAGGAAGGCTCAGTACACTTCCAGGTTGGCGCGCCCGGTGGTTTTCAGCCAGTTTTGGGCCTCGATGTAGTTGTTGGGGGCAATGCGAATGGCCCGAATCCAGTACTGGGCAGCCTCGTTGAACAGGGCCTCTGCTGTTTCCTCATCCCCGGCTTGCAGGCTCAGCTCGCCCTTGTGGTGCAGCAATACGGCAATGTTGTTCAGGGCAGAGCAAAGTCTTGGGTTCAACTCCAGAGCTTGGTGATAGTACTCCAGAGCCTTGTCCAGTTCGCCGTTGCTCTGGTAGATCAGGCCCATGTTGTAGAGGATGTAGCTGCGGTCTTCTTCCCCTTGCTCGAGGGCGAGGGCTTCTCTGTAGTTTTCTAGGGCCTCGGCGTATTCTCCTTCGCTCTGAGCGGCCATGCCATCCCGGTAGTAGGCAAAGGCTTTCTTTTCCTCGGAACTCACCCCTGGCAGCAGTTTCAGAATTAGATCGGCCATGACGGTGAAGGTCTTGTCAATGAAGTTGTCGTTCTTCATGCTGCGCGGCATGGCTGACCCCTTTTAAGTTTAGGACTAAGGATCTGATACATTTACGCTGAACACTGCTGAACATCACTGTTCAACTATGCAGC
>NZ_JANSIH010000017.1:0-1522 GCF_047462075.1 Synechococcus sp. R55.2 | reverse complement strand
ATTTCACCTTTGATATCAACGTGCTGGGCCAGTTGACTGTAGGGGGATCCGCCAAGTAAACTACCCGACCCTGACTGCTTCGCGGTACAGAGTAGGCTTTTAGTAGCCCTGCAGTTAGTAAACTAACCACGGACCTCTGGGATGGTTTACGACACCCCCAATTGACCGTTACCAGTGCCTTAAACAACCGTTTCTGGTGTCCGCAGTATTATTATTGTATCACAAGGCAAGTGAAGTTGTGTATTCCTCCCGATACTGACTTAATCTGCGCTGGTGCTGCTTTAACCTCCTTTCGCTGCGTCTGAGAAACTTTGGACACTCTACAGAGTTGCCGTTCTGGTCGGTGTAGAAAGCCTTCCAGCCCAAGTCAATGCCAATAACATTGCCTGTGTATTCTCCCTGCTCCTTGCGCTCCACATCCAAGCAGAACTGGGCATAGTACCCATCTGCCCTGCGTATCACCCGCACCCGATTGATTTTGGAGTTTAGGATATGGTGTCTTGCCTCACCATTGCAGTACAGGGCAAATGTTCCTGCGTTGAAGCCGTCGGTGAACGTGATGGACATGCCGTCAGGAGACAGCTTCCAGCCGGACAGCTTGTACTCGACCGACCGACAGTTCTTCTTGAACTGCGGATAGCCTTTCTTTGGCTCTTTGTTCTTGCAACGGCGGTAGAAGTTGGAGAGGGCAGACCAAGCTCTTTCGGCACTAGCTTGACGGGCGGCAGAATTGAGCTGGCGGGCGAAGGGGAACTCTTTGGCCAAGTCCTTGCAGAGGGAATACAGAACCGCTTTGGTCGCGCCCCGGTTATCCATCCAGTACCGTAGACACTTGTTTTGCACAAACTGCGCAGTGCGAATGGCTTCATCCAGAGCTTGGTACTGCTCTGCTGTGCCGTTGAGCAGCTTGGCTTCTCTGACCAACATATTGCTATTTTAAAGTGCTACGCACCGCTACCGCGAACAGCGTTCCTGAAGGGATAAAACGGTCTGCGCCTTACATCCCTGCCCTCAAGGGCAGGGCTTTACGGCGTTTTTTCGGTAAACACTGGTGGGCTCCTCTCTGACGCAGCAGTACTCCAAAAAGGGGGGCCAGCGCGAACCATTGGCATGTCCAAAATCAAGCAACGTCGGATTAAGGAGCTGGAAGTTTCATGCCACCCTGGCACAAAAGTCGGCGACTATGTTCCTTTTTACTTTTGCCCCCGCTCGATCATGCTTTATGTCATCCACTGCGCAAACCATCCCGAATTGACCTATCGCGGTGGCCAGACTCGGATCGTGCATCTCGAGGCAGATCTGCATCGGGTCATCGCTTGGGCTGATCACAATCAAGTTCGGTGGGCTTTCTCCCTCTCCAACGCGGGTGCACGCTACGCCGAGTTCCGCTCACAACCCGACTGTCTTGGCGAGCTGGACTGGAATGCCATCGTTGCCAGGGATTTCCGCGACCCAGATATCAAAGAGCGCAAACAAGCAGAATTTCTCGTCCACCGCTATTTCCCCCTTGATCTCGTTGAAA
>NZ_JANSIH010000016.1:0-38704 GCF_047462075.1 Synechococcus sp. R55.2 | reverse complement strand
TCAGCAGCTCAATCTGGCCGGTTTCCATATCCACTGCCAATTCCACCCCCGCCACGGCAAAGGAGAGGGAAGATTCGTCGGCGGCATGGTGCAGCTCCACCTCGATGGGATCCGAAGCCCTTTGGGCCAGCTCCGGCAAAGTCAGGGATCCCTGGGGAGCCGAAAAACGTCCCTGCGCAAAACAAACTTGGCCGGGATCCGTCTGCAATCTCAGGGCAGCCGCCTGGATGAGTTTGTCCCGCAGGGCTAGGGCCGCCCGTCGACTGGCCTCGCCGGAAATGTACAAGGTGGCTGAGGCGTAGGATCCGGCGTCGAAGGGGGTTTCTTGGGTATCGGCAGCGATGAGATCGATCTGGTCTATGGGGATCCCCAGCACTTGGGCAACGATCTGGCGCAGGGTGGTATCGGAGCCAGTGCCCACATCCACTGCCCCACTGCGCATGAGAATGCGCCCAGAAGGCAAGAGGCTGAGTTTGACGCCTGCCACGTGGATCTTGGAAAGGCCGCTCCCCTGCATGGAGATGGCAATGCCACGCCCGTAGCGGCGGGATCCCTGGGGTGGGGGAAGGGGGGTGCTGAAGGCCGTTTGAATCTTTTCAAAGCAGTCCTTGAGGCCGTAGCTGCCGATGAGGTTGAAGTGGGCATCCTCTAAATCAGCATTCTGCTGATCTCGGTACCCCAGCGTGAGGGGATCCCCGGGCTGGATGACGTTTTTCAGTCGCAACTGGATAGGATCCAGCCCCAACCTGTGGGCAATTTCGTCCATCTGGCATTCCACAGCGAAGGTTCCCTGGGTGGCCCCGTAGCCGCGGAAGGCTCCCCCTGGCATGGAGTTGGTGTAGACGGCAAAGCCTTCAAACCGCTTGTGGGGGCAGCGGTACAGCCCCAAGGGTATGTAGCCCGCCAGAAATACCACCGCCTGGCTGTGGTTGCCATAGGCGCCGGCATTGGCGTAGGCGGTGATCTCCTGGGCAATCAGGGATCCATCGGCTTTCACGCCAGTTTTGACGCGAATCTGCATGGCGTGACGGCTGTTGGTGGCGGTGAATTCCTCGCTGCGGGTGAGCTCCCACTGCACAGGTCGGCCCGTCTTCAGCGTCGCCAGGGCACAGAGGGGTTCCGTGAGGATTTCTTGCTTGTTGCCGAAGCCACCCCCGATTTTGCCCTTGATCACCCGAATGCGCTCGCGAGGGATCCCCGTGATCTCCGCCAAAACTCGCTGGCAATGGAAGGGCACTTGGGTGCTGGAGCGCACCACCAGGCGGTCAAAGGACTCCGTCCCATTAACAACGGCTTCCAGCCAACTGGTGCTGACGTGGGGCTCCAGATGGGCGTGCTGTACGGCAGGGAGATGGTAGGTGTTCTCCAGAATCAGATCCGCTTCGGCAAAGCCCTGGGCCGGATCCCCACTTTGCAGGCACACGTATCCTGCCAGGTTGCGGCTGGCCAAGCGCTCCGCACCGCCGCTGCGAACGTCAATTTGCCGGGCTTCTGGCTCGTCGTGGATGACCGGGGATCCCGGCTGCATGGCCTCCAGGGGATCCAGCACGTGGGGCAAAACCTCATACTCCACTTGGATGAGCTGGCAGGCCCGCTCGGCAATGGCCACTGACTCGGCCACCACCGCCGCCACTCCATCCCCCACAAAGCGCACCTTCTCATCCAGCACAAAGCGATCCAGAGGATCCGGCACCGGCTCCGCATGGCCGGCAGTGCTGTAAGCCCGACGCGGCACATCCCGATAGGTCAGTACGGCCACCACACCCGGCAGGGCCTGGGCTTGGCTGGTGTCGATACGGCGGATTCGGGCATGGGCATAAGGGGAGCGCAGCAGCCGCAAATGAAGTAGCCCAGCAGGAGCAAAATCGCCCGTGTAGGCAGGCTGGCCGGAGACGATCTGTGGGCCATCTTGCTTGGGAACATTGCGCCCCACACTCTCCAGCTCTGATTCAGGGAAAGTGCTCCCCACCGCTAACGCGAACGAGGCCGGGATCCCTTGAATGCTGTCCAAGATGGCTTGATAGCCTGTACAGCGGCAAAGGTTGCCCCGCAGGTGATCCCGCAGCTCGGCCAAGGACTCCGTCCCGCTTACGCGAGCGGATGGGATCCCTTCCCCACAGAGCTGACGAGCACTCAAGATCATCCCCGGCGTGCAAAAGCCACACTGGAACCCCTGTCCCTCTAAAAAGCGGGCCTGCATCGGATCCCATTCCCCGCCTCTGGCCAACCCCTCGATGGTGGTGATGGCTTGGCCCTGCAAGCGCGCCGCCGGGTACAGGCAACTGTGGACGGGATCCCCCTCCAACAGCACCGTGCAAGCCCCGCAATCCCCCGAGTCGCAGGCACGGCGTACCCCCACCCAGCCCAGCTCCCGCAACAAGCTCAGCAGAGTGATCCCCGGCGGAACCACCTGCCCATAGGGTTGGCCGTTCACCTGAAATCGGATGGGAATGGGAGTGGGATCCATAACGGTCTTCTTTTTTCACTCACATCTACCCCATTCTGTTTTGAGCAAAATGTTTCGAGTGAACCATTGGATTGCCCTGTTTGTTTTCATCCCTCTTCCCCATGAGGTGAGGGGATCCTGCCTATCGCAGATCGGTTTGCCCTCCCTCGCTGGGATGGCTTTCTTGGATGATCAGAGCAGGATTTTGTGAATTCAAATCCCAAGTGCAGGCCAAGCCTTCTGTGCCGAGATCTCTTCGCTTCCCTCAACTCCATTGATGACTTAGCCTATTTACCCTAGGAGACACTATGGCAACTCTTTACTTCAGCCCGCTTTTCGAGGTACAAGCTCTGCAAGCGGAGCCCAACCGGGGACGCTCTCGCTCCTTCCTGCCCACTCCTCTGCAGGTTTGGGAGAGCGGCGAAGCCTACACCGTCCAGTTGTGGGTGCCCGGTGCCAATCGGGAACGCTTCCACATCGAGGCCACGGCTCAACAGCTCTCCATCAGCGGCGAGATCCAGGTTCACGGCCCTGAAGGTGCTGAATTGCGCTACCAAGAAGTGGAGCCCCAACCTTTTCAACGCATCCTCAAGCTGGCCCGCCGCATCCAGCCGGAGAAAGTCTCGGCCACCTATCGCGACGGCATCCTCACCCTCACTCTGCCCAAAGCCGACGCAGCGCGGGTGATCAAAGTCCAAGTGGGCGCCTCAAACCCCACTACTCCGACGGAAGCCGTGACGGTGGAAAGCCAACCTGCCTAGGATCCCCAGTCTCTCCCTCTCTTTTCAGGCGAGGGGATCTAGCCGTTCCACTGCACGCGCACCTCATCTCCCACTTTGAAACCCAAGGCACGGCTGGCATTGCCTCGGTTTTGCACGATCTCCACCCAGCCGGAGCTGCCCACCAGGGCCAGCACTTCCCCAACTTCTCCCTCAGCAAAGGTGGCCACGGAGCGGACGGGGATCCCTTTGATCCAGGCGCTCCAGCTTCGACCTTCCACCCACTGTCCGGGCAGGTTGGTGATGCCGTTGCCGAAGTGGTCGATGGCCTGGACCAGGCCGCGACAGCCGTTGGTCTCCATCTGGGGTGGCGGCCACTCCCAGCGGGTTAGTTCTGCTACGTCTAGGGGATCCCCCAGCTCCGCCAAAGGGATCCCGTTGGCCAGATGAGCGGCAACCGGGGCAAAAATATCCCGCCCATGAAAGGTGCGGCTGGGAGAGGGGGTGCGCCAATAGCGGGGCCGGTTGAGTTCCACAGCAGCCAGCGCCGGAGTTTGGGCCAAAACGCCGCTGAACAGGCCATTGTCAGGGCCAACCAAAAAGCCCGTCTCGGTTTGGATGGCTACCGCCCGGCGGCTACTCCCCACCCCTGGATCCACAACGGCCAGGTGAATGGTGCCCGACGGCAGATAGGGGTAGGCCGTCATCAGGGCAAAGCGAGCCGCCGCCACATCCTGAGGCGGGATCCCATGGCTGAGGTCGATGAGTTGAGCCTGTGGGGAAAGGGTATGAATCACCCCTTTCATAATGCCCACATAGGGATCCTGCAGGCCAAAATCCGTCAACAGGCTAATAAAAGGCATACCCTTTTGAGGCTTGAGGATCCCAGTTTAAGGATCCCAAAAGATAACAGCGCTTATGGATGGGGTGGCTAGCGGGCAGCAAGAGCAGGTTGCGGGCGCTCATACACCTGCCCCAAACGCGCCAACTGCTGCACCAGCAAGCTCAAGAACAGGCCCACATCGGTCACAATCCCCACCGACTCCAGGGATCCCCGATCGGCCAGCTTGGTCACCACTGCCGGGTTAATGTCCACGCAGATCAGCTTGACCCCGGCAGGCGTCATGTTCCCGGCACCAATGGAGTGCAACATGCTGGAGAGCATCAGCACCATGTCGGCCCCCTGCAGCAGCCGTGCGTAATCCTGCTGGGCCTTGATCAAATCCATCTCCGTATCTGGCAGCGGCCCATCGTCGCGGATGGATCCCGCCAGGGAGAAGGGCACCTGAGCGCGAATACACTCGTAGAACACCCCGCCGGTAATCACGCCCGCTTCCACCGCAGCTCGGATACTGCCATACTTGCGGATGAGGTTGATGGTTTTGAGGTGATGCTTGTGGCCGCCCTTGACCGGGGTGCCCCGCGACAGATCCACCCCCAGCGAGGTGCCGTAGAGATTCTGCTCCAAATCGTGAACGGCAATGGCATTGCCCCCCAGCAGCGCCTGCACATAGCCTTCGCGGATGAGGGTGGCCAAGTGGGATCCGCCGCCTGTGTGGATGACCACCGGCCCTGCCACCACCACCGTTTTGCCGCCCCGCTCCTTGATTTGCCGCAGCTCCCAGGCAATCTGCTCCACCAGGATCTCCACCCGCCGCTCGCTGGAGACCCCCGATCCCATAAAGGTAAACTCCTGGGAAGAGCGCTCTTTGCTGGCCTGGCGCACGGTGCGGATCCCTTCCACCCCACACACCACGGCATCCCCCACCTGCAAATCTCGAATCAGGGTGCAATAGGCTGAAAACTCCGTCTTGCCATTGCAATCGGATCCCTTGACCACGATCACCCCATCCATGCGCTGCCGCTGCACCGGGATCCACTGGCCGGCCACCCGCACCTGCGTGGGATAGATGGTGGTGACATAAAAATCGTCGGGCGCTACCCCTGCTTTCTCTACCCGCTCCAGACGGGCATCTTGCTGGGTTTCCTCCGAGAGACGGGCCCCCTGCTCGATCAAGGCGCTGAGAATGGTATCCAGGGTCTCTTCGGTGGGAGCGGAAACGGCCAGTTCCACCGTGGAAGTGCTCTGCCGTTTTTCCCCAAGCTGAAACTTGAGGATCTGGAAGCTGCCGCCATTGTCCACAATGCAATCGACGGCTCTGGTGAGCAGGTCGCTGTCCACCAAGTGTCCCTGGAGGGTCACCGTCCGGCTGAGCACCGTGGCCACCGGATCGGTTTGGGGAGCCACCGTCTCGTCGAGGCGCAGCGTCAGGCACTTGGCCGCCCCACCGGCTTTCAGGAACTCCGTCAGCTCCGTCTGCACCACCGCAAATCCCCGCTCCTGTAGGGTGGCTTCCAGCTCTGGGCTGACCCGATTCACCAAGATCGTGCCGTTCACATCCACGGCATTGCAGGCAAAGTGAATGGCATCCGCCTCCTGAACCGGGATCCGCTTTTCAGGGGGCACCCGCATCTCGATCAAGCGGTTGGAATAGGCATCAAAAGCCGGCGGGTAATAGAGCAAATAGCCTTCGGAGAGGGGGCAAAAGCAGGTGTCTAGGTGGTAGAACCGCTCGTCCACCAGCCGCAAAGACAACACCTCGATCCCCAGCCACTTGGCCAAGTAGGGGTGAGACTCCAACATGGAGCGAAAGCCGTAGCCCGCCCACAGCCAGCGCCCTGCCCGATCCAACAGAGCATCTCCCGCCCCCTCAAAAGCCAGGGCCGGCGGCAGCTCATAGACGGTGTAGCCCTGTTCCTCAAACCAAGCCTTGAAATGGGGCTGTTCCCCCTGCCGCTCTGGGTGATAAAAACGGCTCAGCACCACCTTGGATCCCAGGATGAGCCCAGCATTCGCCGTAAACACCATATCCGGCCATCCCGGCACCGGCTGGATTAGCTTCACCTCCGCCCGCTGCGAGAGATGCCGATAAAGAGCCTGCCACTGCTGCAGCGCCCGTTCTCGCGAAGAGCGGTGAACATTCCCCACCATCCAGGGGTTGATCACATAGTCCACCTCGTAGTGATCGGGTGGGCACATCAAATACCGAATGGCACCAGGCATAGATCTCAGAGCGCAATCTGCAGCAGGGCATCCCCTAGATTAGCAGTTGCGTGAGCAGCATCCTCAAGAATCATGAAAGAATCATTATTTGTGGGAATCTTTCGCCAGCTCTGGCTGCAGTGGGCTGGGATCGGCAATGTTGGGCAATTCCAGACAGTAGCCCGCCCCATAGACGGTTTTGATGTACTGGGGGTGGCGGGGATCCGGCTCCAGCTTGGTGCGCAGGTGGCGGATGTGAACACGGATGGTCTCGATGTCGTCGTCGGGCTCGTAGCCCCACACCTCCTGCAGGATTTCGCTGGGGGAAACGGTCTGCCCATGTCGCTGCATCAGACAGTGGAGCAGGTCAAACTCCAGGTGGGTGAGCTTGATCGTTTTGCCGAACCACAACGCCTCAAAGCGCTCCGGCACCAGCGTGAGAGGGCCATAGGTGAGGATCTCCCCATGCTTAGCCGCCTGTGGGATCCGGTCTGAGCGACGCAGCAGGGCCCGCACCCGCACCAGCAGCTCCTGCACCTCAAAAGGCTTGGTCAGGTAGTCGTCGGCACCGGCATTAAAGCCCTCGATCTTGTCCTGGGTTTGGCCGAGGGCGGTGAGCATCAAAATCGGGATCTCGCTGGTGCGCTCCTCCCGCCGCAAGCGCTGACAAACGGTCAGGCCATCTACCTGGGGCAGCATCAGGTCGAGGATGATGAGATCGGGGAGAACTTGCAGAGCCAGTGCTTGTCCGCGCACCCCATCGGTGGCCTTCACAACCTCGTAGCCCGCCAACTCCAGATTGATGCGCAGGATATCCAGAATCGAAGGGTCGTCCTCAATAATGAGTATGCGAGCCATAGCCGGTTGCAGCCCAAACTGCGGATAAAACGTTTTGTTAAATGTGCTAACAAAGAGCCGAAGCTTTACGACTGGAAGTTTACTTAATTTTAGCCTCATTGCAAATCTTACTGCGAAGTTAACCCGCAGGGTTGCCCAGCCCGGAGCCGGATGCAGGGGAAACTTTTCAACCCGTTTGGGGCAAATGGGTGCGTTTTTAAGGCCTACGGCCCGCTATCGCGAACGGATCTCCCTTGGGGAAAGTGGTTCGGCACCGCTGGCGCGAACGCGGCGATGAGGCGGCGGGTATAGTCTTGCTGCGGCTGCCGGTAGATCTGGGAAGCAGGGCCAATCTCTTCGATGCGGCCTCGGTTCATGACCATCATGCGGTCGCTCATGAACTTGACCACGCTCAGGTCGTGGGAGATGAACAGGTAGGCCAACCCCAGTTCCTCCTGCAGATCCTTGAGCAAGTTCAGCACCTGGGCCTGCACAGAGACATCCAGAGAAGACACCGCCTCATCGCAGACGATCAGGCGCGGCTCCGAGGCCAGGGCGCGGGCAATACAGATCCGCTGCCGCTGTCCTCCGGAAAACTGGTGGGGCAGGCGATCCAGCGCTTCCGGATCCAACCCTACCCGTTCAAACAGGCGTTGGGCCCGTGCTCGTCGCTCAGCAGCATTTCTCCCAATCCCGTGCAGGGCCATTGGCTCTATGACGCTGGCTCCCACACTCATGCGCGGATCCAACGAGGCCGCCGGATCCTGAAAGATGAGCTGAATCTCGCGGCGGAGACGACGTAAGCGTTGGGGCGGCAAGCGGAGCAGCTCCTCGCCGTCGTAGATCACCTGGCCAGAGCTGGCACGGACCAGGCGCAACAGGGTTCGCCCCAGGGTGGTTTTGCCGCAGCCGGACTCTCCCACCAGCCCCAAGGTCTCTCCGGGGTAGAGGTCAAAGGTGATCCCATCCACGGCCCGGATCTCGCCCACCTGGCGGCCAAATGGCCCTCGACGGACGGCGTAGTGGGTTCGCAGATCCCGCACCTGCAACAGGGGGGGCTGACTGTACAGCCGGCGCAGCCGTTCTTCCTCTTCGGCGGCTGGGATCTCCACTTGCTGCCACTGCTCCTCCAAGGATCCCCCTTTTTCCAGAAAATCCTGGACGGTGGGCAACCGCCGCAACCGCCGCTCCAACACCGGGCGACAGGCCAACAGGCCGCGGGTGTAGGGATGCTGGGGATCCCGAAAGATCTGCTCCACCGATCCCTGTTCCACAGCTTGGCCCCGGCGCATCACCACCACCTGATCTGCCAGTTCGGCCACCAAATTGAGATCGTGGGTGATGAAGAGGATGGCCATCTGCCGGTGCTGCTGCAGCTCCCAGAGCAGGCGCAGGATTTCCGCTTGCACCGTGACATCCAGAGCGGTGGTCGGCTCATCGGCAATCAACAGTTGGGGATTGGAGGCGATGGCACAGGCAATGGCCGCCCGCTGGATTTGGCCGCCGGAGAGCTGATGGGGATAGCGCTCCAGCATCTGGGGAGAAAGCTGCACCTCCTCAAACAGGCGAATGGCTTGGGCGCGGATCTCCGCCGGGCTCAGGGAGGTGTTGGCCCTCAAGGTTTCCTGTAACTGCTGGCCACAGGTGTAGAGGGGGTTGAGGGCGGTGCTCGGCTCCTGGAAGATCATGGCAATTTGGGATCCGCGATAGCGCCGCCGTTGTCGGGGATCCAACTGCAGCCAGTCCACCGTTCCGTCAGGGCCCTTGAAGAGGATTTTGCCCTCCACCCGAGCCGAGCTGGGCAGCAGATCAATCAGCGTCAGGGCGGTCATGGTTTTGCCGGATCCCGACTCCCCCACCAGGCCCAAGGTCTGGCCGATCCCGATCTGGAAAGACAGCCCATCCACCACCGGGGATCCCGAAGGCTCCCTCCTGCTGACGCCAACTGTGCGGCTGGGCAAGAAAACCCGCAGCCCTTGTACGGTCAGCAAGGCAGAATCGGCAGCAGGAACAGCCTCGATCATGGCGACGAAAGCGCTCCGCACCGCTGGCGCGAACGCAATGGGAGGATTGGCAGGATTATAGACCACCGTCCCCGTCTTGGCCCCCAAAGTGCTCTGCACCGCTGACGTGAATGACACTTGCTTTCTGAGCCACTAACCTTGTAGAGAAACAAGTGCGGAAGGGCGGCTTTGATGCGGCGACGCCTTCTACAGCTTTGCATCCTCGGCTGGGCGATGCTCCTCACTTTGGCAGTGGGGGGCAGGGGATCCCTGCTGGTTCCCCACTTTTTTGGCATTGAAGCCCTGCAAGCCCAGGCTCAAACTCAAGCCGGAGAACTGCCGCAGCCGATGCGGCTCAAACTTCCCCCCGGCCTGGATCGCTACGCCTACGACAAGGCGGTGGGAGACTACTTTGAGGAAATCGAGCCGCTTTTGCCAGGTGGAGCCTATGCCCAGTGGGCCTTCTATCCCGTCCCTATCTACATCCAAGGGGATCACCCCCAGTGGAAGGCCTCCGTGGAGCAAGCGGTGAAGGAGTGGTCGGCCTACATCCCGCTCAAGGTGGTGGCCAAAGAGGAGGAGGCTTTCTACGGGATGAGCATTTACCGCGTTCCTCCTATTGGCGGCGGGGTGGCTGGGGCGGCCCGCCCGGAGTTTTTCTTCGCCTCCGATGGCTCTTTGCAGCAGCGGGTGCGCATCGTCATTGCAGAAGGACAGGGGTTGGCCGAAATAACGGCGGTGGCCCGACACGAGATCGGGCATGGGCTGGGGCTGTGGGGCCATAGCCCGAACCTGCGGGATCTAATGTATGGCGGACACCATGCGGCGGCTACCGGCAATCGGCGGGTGTTGCGGGTGCCCAACATTACCAAGCGGGATCTCAACACCCTCAAGCGCGTCTACGAACAGCCCACCTTGATCGGGCAAGTCTTTCCCGAAAGCGAACGCAAGCTGTTCTAAGTTCTCAGGATCTTTTGCGCTCCCCGCCATCCCATGGCCAGTAGGAAGAACAGCAACTGGGTGGCGACAATGCTGGGGCCGGAGGGCAGGTTGAAGGCCGCCGAGGCGATCATCCCCAACACCGCGCTCAGTCCCCCAATGCCTATGGCCAGCAGCACATAGGTTGTAAAGCGGGATCCCAACATCCGTGCTGTCGAGGCCGGGATGACCACAAAAGCGCTCACCAGCAACACCCCCACCGAGCGAATCGCCAGGCCCACCACCAAAGCCAGCAACACCACAAAGGCCAGCCGCTGCCAGCCCACCTGAACCCCTCGTGCCCGCGCCAGCGGCTCATCCAGGGTCAGCAACATTTGGGAGGGCAAAGTCAATCCCACGTAGGCCAAGCCGATGAGCAAGAGGATCCCGCTCGTCCACAGGGCCGCTGGGCTGATCCCCAAAATGTCCCCGAACAGCAACTGGTTGAGGTTGCCCCGATAGCCGGGCAGCAAGCTGAGGGCGATAACGGCCAGCGCCAAAGAGGAAGAGTAGATGATGTTCAGCACCGCATCCGCCGACAGTTGAGTGCGCTCCAAGACAAAGGTGACGCCCAAAGCAAACCCCACCCCAAACACCATCAACACCACGGTGGGATTCAGCCCCAGCAGCACTCCCAAAACAATCCCCAGCAGAGCCGAATGCCCCAGGGCATCGCTAAAAAACGACAGTTGCCGCAGAATAACAAAACTGCCCAGCAGCCCACCCGTCATGCCGGTGAGGATCCCACCCAGCATGGCCCGCTGCATAAAGGGCAACTGCAACAGCTCCACTACCCGCACCCAGCCCTCCAACATCGCCTTCCCCTCAGCGACGGTGGTAGCGGACAAAATGGTGCTCCGCACCGCTGTCGCGAACAGGCCCATAAACCCGGCTCAGCACTTCTGGTGCCAAAGCCACCTGGGGAGATCCCTGGCAGATGAGGGATTGGTTGAGGCACAGCACGCGGTCGCAATAGCAAGACACCATTTCCAGATCATGGGAGATCTGCAAAATGGCCCAGCCCAGAGATTGGCGCAGCTCTTCCAAGAGCCGGTAAAACTCCCCCTCGCTGAGCGTATCTAAGCCTGCCGGTGCCTCGTCGAGGATAAGCAACCGCCGCGGCCAAGCCAAGCAATAGGCCAACAGCACCCGTTTCAGCTCCCCGCCGCTGAGCTGGCCCAAAGCCTTAGAGGACAGGTGGGATGCGCCGACCCGTTCCAACGCCTCTTTCACCGCCTGCCGCCGAGCAGAGCGCTGCTGCCAGGGCCAGCGGGGTTGCAACGCCCCCCAACCCAAAGCCACAAACTCCTCCACCACCATGGGAAGCCCAGGATTGAACTGAAAACGCTGGGGCACGTAAGCCACCTGCTGCCGCACCGAGGGGGGCAAATAACCGGACAGGCACACCGGCTCTCCCAGAATCCAAACCGAGCCGCACTGCCGCGGCAGGATCCCCAAGATGGCCTGCACCAAGGTACTTTTGCCAGCGCCATTGGGGCCGACAATGGCCGTATGGGATCCCGCCCTCAGCTCAAATGACACATTCTGTACTGCCAAGCGGGATCCCCGATAGACCGTCAGCCCCTCCACGCGAAGGACAACCTCGCCGGTCACCGCCCCCTCGCCAGTAGTTGTTCCAGCGAACCTTGCCCAAGCCAGGGCAGCTCCAGCGGCACAAAGGCCGTCTCCTTCTCAAAGGCCGAGATCAGATTATCCACGTTCTGCCGCATGATGGTCAGGTAATATTCCGGCTCGATCCCCTCAGGGCCGGCAGTCTCGATGGGATCGAAAACCCGCACTTCCACCCCCAAATCCCTGGCCAAGATCTGGAAGGGGTTGTTGTCTCCCACCTGAGGTTCCACCAAGATGGTCTTCAGGCCCGACTCCCGCACCGTCTCCATCACCCGTCGCACATCTTCTGGAGAAGGATTGGCCTCTGGGATCTCCACCAAGAACTCGGCTTTGAGGTTGTAGCGCTCGGCAAAATAGGGGGCAAAGTCGTGGAAGACCACAAAGCTTCTTCCGGCAAAGGGAGCTAGCCGAGCGGCAATCTCCTCATCCAAAGCCTTGAGCTTCTCGATAAAAGCAGCCGCATTGGCCCGGTAGATCTCCGCCCCTGCCGGATCCGCAGCGATTAAGCCGTCGCGGATGTTTTCCACCTGCTGAATAGCCCGCCTGGGATCCAGCCAAATGTGGGGGTTAAACTCGCCGTGGCTGTGCCCATGAGAGTGGCCATGGCCATGCCCGTGAGAATGGCCGTGACTGTGTCCATGAGAGTGTCCATGGCCGTGACCGTGGGAGTGCCCATGCTCTGGCTCCTCAGCCCGCAAAGTTGGGATCCCTTCGCTGCTGTCAACGATTTGCAATTGGGGGTTCCCAGCGCTGGCGATCAACCCTTCCAAAAACGTTTCCATACCCAACCCGTTGATCACCAGCACATCCGCCTGAGCCAGCAAACGAACCTCCTCAGGTCGAGCCTGAAAATCGTGCGGCCCCATCTGAGGGGGAAGGAGTGGCGTGACTTCTGCCCGATCCCCGGCCACAGCACGGGTAAATTGCGTTATCGGCAAAATCGTGGTCACCACCTTTGGGGGGCTGGATCCCTGCTGGGCCCGGGACTCTTCTTGGCGCATCTGCAGGCTTCCCAGGATCCCGACCGAGAGGGCGGCCAGCAGCGAGACCAGCGATCGCACCGGTCGAGCCGAACGGATAGAGTTAGCTTGATCAGTCATGAGCCTGAATACCTCACAAGACAACAGAGACAGCAGAGCTGGAAGCAACTGACTTCCCAAAAGCCAAGGCCCTCTGCCGCAGCATCGAAAACATGCTCACCAGACCGTTGCTCCTGGAAGGGCTAAGGCTGAAATTGAGGCCCATCTCCCGCACAAACTCTGGGGAAACCCCCAAAATCTCTTCCGGCGCTAGGCCACTTAGCCCCTCCACCACAATGGCCACCAAACCCTTGACCAACTGAGCATCGGCATCCCCTTGGATGTAGACCTTGCCCTCCCTAAACTCGGTGGCCAGCCACACCCGCGAAGCGCAACCTCTGACTAGGTTCTCCTCCTTCCTCTCCGCTTCGGGAAAGGGTGGCAGGCGCTTGGCATAGGCTAGGAGAAGCTCATACTTCTGCCGCGAGGTCTTGGCCTTCTGGAAGCGATTGACAATTTGCTGCAGAGCTGCGGGCATCCCTCAGCTTGTCTAGAGTGAGAATGATAATCAAACTCATCATAACACCCCCACTCAGCGAGGGCGCAGGGGCACCTGCAAACTTTTGGGACTGTCGTTACCGAAGCGAGCGATAGCCGCCACTTACTCCCCGTGGTGAGAGGACCAGTTGCCAAAGTTGGCTGGCCCGGGCCTTGAAGCTACCGGCACTCATCAGGAGATAGAGCCGCCACATGCGGCGAAAGCGCTCATCGTAGCGGTCGGCTAATTTTGGCCATGCCTGCTCGAAATTGGCGTGCCAGGCTTTTAAGGTGGCCACGTAATTGATCCCAAAATTGTGCCAGTCTTCCAGCACAAATAAGCCCTCAAAGGCTGCAGTAATCAGATGAGGCGAGGGCAGCATCGAGTTGGGGAAAATGTAGCGCTCAATCCAGGGATCCCGCCCCTGGTAGGCCACGTTGCTGCCGATGGTGTGCAGAAGAAACAAGCCATTGTCGTTCAACAAGCGGCGGGCTACCTGCATAAACGTTCGGTAGTTTCGGTAGCCAACATGTTCAAACATGCCGACAGAAAGGATGCGATCAAACTTTCCCTGGGTCTGGCGGTAGTCCTCTAACCGAATCTCAACCGGCAGGCCGCGGCAGCGTTCGCTGGCCAGTTTGGCTTGCTCTTTGGAAACAGTAATCCCCACAACCTGCACCCCGTAGCGTTCGGCCAGGTACTGGGCTGTGCCGCCCCAGCCACAGCCGATGTCGAGCACCCGCATGCCGGGTTGGAGTTCCAGCTTGCGGGCAATGAGGTCAAGCTTAGCTTCTTGGGCTTCATCCAGAGTTTGCGCACCCCCATCCCAATAGGCACAGCTATAGATCATGCGGCGATCCAGCATGGCCTCATAGAGATCGTTGCCAATGTCATAGTGGCGCCGGCCAATGACAAATGCCCCCTTGCCCCGCTGGCGGTTGATGAGGCGACTGTCCAGCCCAAGTAGGGGCTGAATTAGCCAACCCACCTGCTGCGGTGCCTGGGCAGTTAGGAGACGACAAACTAACTCATCAATGGCCTCGCAATCCCACCAGCCCTCCATGTAGGCCTCGCCAAAGCCCAGGGATCCATAGAGCAGGCAGCGCAGATATAGCCGCTCGTCGTGAACTTGAATATCCCAAGGTTGCGAGCCATTGAGGGTTATACCGGCAACATCCAAAACCCGAAGCGCATGCTGACGCGCCAGCCAGCGCAAGCTGTTGAGTCCTTTCCCCATCCTCAGGAATCCCTCACCACAGGGAAACTGACTCAACAAATACAACCCAACGCGGCAAGGGATCCAACAAGTTTCCAATTTCTAGGGATCCCCCCGAAGGGGGAACATCACAAAGATATTCATTTGGTAGAGGTATACAGAAGAGGTTTCCAATTTCTAGGGATCCCCCCGAAGGGGGAACACGTACGGCATATCAACTTAAGACTCAAAATGAGATTAACGCTGTTTCCAATTTCTAGGGATCCCCCCGAAGGGGGAACGTGGGTCAGGCTTACCCACGTATGTGAGTACAAGCCGTTGTTTCCAATTTCTAGGGATCCCCCCGAAGGGGGAACACGGGCAGAGCGGTGTGAGTATATCCGGGATATTGCGTTTCCAATTTCTAGGGATCCCCCCGAAGGGGGAACAATTGTGGGTCTAGGGTATCTTCCTCACTCTCAAATAGTTTCCAATTTCTAGGGATCCCCCCGAAGGGGGAACTTGCCACCCCCACCAACCCAACACCACCCCCTCCACAAGGGTTTCCAATTTCTAGGGATCCCCCCGAAGGGGGAACAACTAGGTTCTAATTGAACAGCACCCAACTATCAGTTGAGTTTCCAATTTCTAGGGATCCCCCCGAAGGGGGAACTTGTAACCACCTCTCCCTTCATGGGAGCTAAAGAACGTTTCCAATTTCTAGGGATCCCCCCGAAGGGGGAACGTTGATCTAGTCTATTACCAAAGGCTGCTAATACAGCAGGTTTCCAATTTCTAGGGATCCCCCCGAAGGGGGAACGCTCGAAAGGATTACTCAAGCCCTCCCCCGCACTTAAGTAATCGTTTCCAATTTCTAGGGATCCCCCCGAAGGGGGAACGGTTATATGCGGACTATTCTATGGTGGAGCCAAGAACAGTGTTTCCAATTTCTAGGGATCCCCCCGAAGGGGGAACTAATGGGCTTTAACCATTCACGCACATTGTTGTTAGAAAGTTTCCAATTTCTAGGGATCCCCCCGAAGGGGGAACTGTAGCTGTTACTTTAATAGCTCTACCACTAATACTCTCAGTTTCCAATTTCTAGGGATCCCCCCGAAGGGGGAACCCTTTGAGGTCAGATTCAAGCGTGCAGTGTGGGTAAATGTTTCCAATTTCTAGGGATCCCCCCGAAGGGGGAACAGTCCACTGAACAGGTAGTAGCTCTAATAAGTCAGTTTTCCAATTTCTAGGGATCCCCCCGAAGGGGGAACGTCACTGGGAGTTAGATCATGGACTTTTAGACTTCCCTGAAGGTTTTCCAATTTCTAGGGATCCCCCCGAAGGGGGAACAAATTAATGAAAGTGTATATAGAAATCAATACTTATACATTTTCCAATTTCTAGGGATCCCCCCGAAGGGGGAACAAAGATGTTATGTGGCATAAGGAGCAAGCACTCCAGATTTTCCAATTTCTAGGGATCCCCCCGAAGGGGGAACCTGACACAGAGCAGATAGTTCGGGAACGCATGCCCGGTTTTCCAATTTCTAGGGATCCCCCCGAAGGGGGAACATGCTAGTGTTCTCCTGCGCACTCGTGATTCAACATCTAAAGTTTTCCAATTTCTAGGGATCCCCCCGAAGGGGGAACGAACGAGTCACCATTTGCAACGCGTACTTAACAACTTCGTCGTTTTCCAATTTCTAGGGATCCCCCCGAAGGGGGAACTTGGTCGAGCCTTTGACTGTAACTCCACTGTAGTGAAGGTTTTCCAATTTCTAGGGATCCCCCCGAAGGGGGAACCTCTACATACACCCACAGGGGTACATAACCCTGTGCTATTTTCCAATTTCTAGGGATCCCCCCGAAGGGGGAACTCTTCCGAAAGCAATTAGAGCACCTTTAGCTCGATTTATTTTCCAATTTCTAGGGATCCCCCCGAAGGGGGAACAATATTACTGGAATTACCAGCAGCAATGCTGGAAGCGTATGTTTTCCAATTTCTAGGGATCCCCCCGAAGGGGGAACTTAAATACCTCTACGGCAATAAGCGCCTTTATTTAAAGCGTTTTCCAATTTCTAGGGATCCCCCCGAAGGGGGAACAGGCAGCCAAAGCGCAATCTGAAGCCCTGCGCAAGCAGGTGGAGGTTTTCCAATTTCTAGGGATCCCCCCGAAGGGGGAACGCTTGGCTACAGAAAGAACAGCCGCAATTGCTGATCACCATTTTCCAATTTCTAGGGATCCCCCCGAAGGGGGAACTTGAGGACGACGAAGACTAAACTCGCATTTTGCACCAAAATTTTCCAATTTCTAGGGATCCCCCCGAAGGGGGAACTCCGCCGGAGTTAGACTACTCAGCGGCTGTGGAAGAGCTGATTTTCCAATTTCTAGGGATCCCCCCGAAGGGGGAACACAAACCACGTACCGCAACTCGCGGTAGTTACCGCGATTTTCCAATTTCTAGGGATCCCCCCGAAGGGGGAACATCTATTTGGTACACATTACGGTCGGGTTTGTAGGAATCCCTTTTCCAATTTCTAGGGATCCCCCCGAAGGGGGAACCCGCTATCGTGGCCACTGGTTGGTCCTGGAAACAGGATGGAATTTTCCAATTTCTAGGGATCCCCCCGAAGGGGGAACCAGCCGCGGCAAGGCCACGGATGAACAGAGGGCAGCTATCTTTTCCAATTTCTAGGGATCCCCCCGAAGGGGGAACGCTACAATGGGCTGCACGTTACGTTAATCTAACCTCCCCATTTCCAATTTCTAGGGATCCCCCCGAAGGGGGAACTCCGGCTCAAGAACAGCCAATTCCTGCTTTACTGCCAAAGATTTCCAATTTCTAGGGATCCCCCCGAAGGGGGAACAGTTACGTTCGCGTGCTTTTCCTCTCGGTTTGAGGGATTTCCAATTTCTAGGGATCCCCCCGAAGGGGGAACACGATCACGCAAACCTCATCAACGGAACACACTTCTTTGTTATTTCCAATTTCTAGGGATCCCCCCGAAGGGGGAACCACCAATGACCCATCCATCATTGGTGTAATACGCCACCAATTTCCAATTTCTAGGGATCCCCCCGAAGGGGGAACAACTCTTGCAGCTACACCAATACCAATCAGTGTTCCTACTGATTTCCAATTTCTAGGGATCCCCCCGAAGGGGGAACCCTATACGCCAAAATAAACGGCATCAGACTTGGATACCTGATTTCCAATTTCTAGGGATCCCCCCGAAGGGGGAACTAACACCGAAAGGTGCACGCCTGACCTTTAATGACTTATTTCCAATTTCTAGGGATCCCCCCGAAGGGGGAACTCGGAACAATCTTTCCCGTACGGGATTGCCTTACACAATTTCCAATTTCTAGGGATCCCCCCGAAGGGGGAACAAAACGGTTTTGTTACAAGAAGAAGATTTCTTGCCGGAATTTCCAATTTCTAGGGATCCCCCCGAAGGGGGAACCACAACTAACCTGCTCTAAAAATATAAGGAGTGCCATTTGTGATTTCCAATTTCTAGGGATCCCCCCGAAGGGGGAACCTGAGGGAGAACCCGTTAACTTTGAACTCGGCTAGATTCAAATTTCCAATTTCTAGGGATCCCCCCGAAGGGGGAACAAAAAGGTTCGCAAGAACGCTGCCGTAAAGGCCAAGAAATTTCCAATTTCTAGGGATCCCCCCGAAGGGGGAACAACCCTGTAAATCTTCTTCTATCCTTATCGTTTCGCATTTCCAATTTCTAGGGATCCCCCCGAAGGGGGAACCCTTCCCGAGCGACCGGCCCCACCCCTAAAAAATAAAGGAGTGATTTCCAATTTCTAGGGATCCCCCCGAAGGGGGAACAACACAACGCTTGTGGAGTCAGCACCCCGCTCTTAGGATTTCCAATTTCTAGGGATCCCCCCGAAGGGGGAACTCCTTTATATGTTATGGAACTACGTCAGATACGGACAATTTCCAATTTCTAGGGATCCCCCCGAAGGGGGAACGCGGATGTACTAAAACGTGCAAATCTACTCAACAAGTTCAATTTCCAATTTCTAGGGATCCCCCCGAAGGGGGAACTTGGGCTCCAGCTTACCCCCATTGCCCACCCAATCTGGGATTTCCAATTTCTAGGGATCCCCCCGAAGGGGGAACTCCACCCCTATTAAACCCAAGCAGGGCAAGGAATGCAAGGCCCATTTGCGAGGGATCCGGAAAAAAGTCGGCAAAAAGAGTTTTGGCGAGGGGGTTTTGGGGCCGGAAAGCCTTGTGGCGCAAGGCGTCGAGGGATCGAACGAAAGAATCGGCCTTTGCGGCTTTTGGCGGATCGCTCGCGGAGGCGTTGATACCGTTTGGGTGTTGTCTTGGAAACAAGGGTGAGTACCCGAGCCTCAACCGGAGTTTGCGGGGCTTGGCGATTGCCCAAGGCGTGCCCCCTAGCCGCGGGTGTAGCCGGCTGGGGGATGAAAGCAGATACGATGTTTTCAACTTTTCACAGTCGGAGAAATCTCATGAAAAAGTGGATTGCCTCGGCTACAACCCTACTCTGCTGTGTGCTTGTCCTGGTTTTGTTTTGGCCCCATGTTACCTCTGCCCAGAGGCAGACTCTCAACCTCTACATCTGGTCAGAATACATCGATCCCGACATCCTCACCGCCTTTGAAAAAGCCACCAATAGCCGCGTGCTGGTCAGCGTGTACGAATCCAACGAAGACATGGTGGCCAAACTGCGGGGGGGAGGCACCAGCCAGTACGACATTGTTGTTCCCACCGACTACATTGTGCCCAACATGTTGGAGCTGGGACTGCTGCAGCCTCTCAACAAAGAATTGATCCCCAACCTAAGCAACCTGGGCGAAAAATTTGTCGGCCTGCCCTTTGATCCAGAAAACACCTACACCGCCGCCTATCAGTGGGGCACCACCGGCATTGGCTACCGCAAAGACCGCCTGCCCGAAAACTTTGAACGCTCTTGGGGATTGATTTTCGACCCGCAGCAGCAGTATGGCCCCTTTGTGATGATCGATGAGATGCGATCCATGATCGGCGCTGCTGCCGTTTACCTGGGCTTCGATATGAACACCACCGTTCGCTCCGAACTGCAGCAGATCCAGCAGCTTTTGATCGACACCAAGCGCCGCAGTGCCGGCCTAATTGGGGGCGTGGGGGGCAAAAACCAACTGGTTTCTGGAACGGCCAATGTAGCCATCGTCTACAGCGGCGATGCCCTGCAAGCTGCCGAAGAAAACCCCAACATCGGCTATTTTGTCCCCCGCGAGGGTGCCCACATTTGGCTGGATGTAATGGCCATTCCCGCCCAGGCCCCCAACCCCGAGCTGGCCAATCGCTTCATCAATTTCATCCTGGATGCTGAAGTCGGCGCTCAACTGAGCAACCACAACCGCTTCGCCACCCCCAACGCTGCAGCTCTGCCCATGATCAACCCAGAAGATCGGCAAAACCCGGCCATCTACCCTGACGAAGAGGCCCTTGCCAAACTCACCTACCTTAAAGTGCTGTCAGGGGAAGAGCTGCGCCTCATCGACGCCCTCTGGACAACCGTGAAAAGCAGCTAGGGATCCCTTGTTAGCTCTCGACACAAAACTTGACACTTTTTAATATCTGAGCCACATTAAAGATGTCACCCGTTGATGGAGCTAAAACCATGGAGAACCAAGAAGCTAAGTTCGGCTTCACTACCTTCGCCGAAAAGTGGAATGGCCGTTTGGCAATGCTGGGCTTTGTGATTGGCGTTGCGACCGAGTTGCTGACCGGCCAAGGGATCCTCTCTCAAATTGGCCTGATGTAATCCCAGTAGACCCAAGACACCGCTGTAGATCTTTGCTGTAGATCTTTACAGGCCTGGCTGCGGCCAGGCTTTTGCATTGCTTCCGAATGCAACAGGCATGAAAATTTCTGCTGCATTGCTTCCTAACTCCCCTCTCTCTGGGAGAGGGGGTGGCCGCGGAAGCGGCGCCGAGCCTTTGGAATCTATCCTTCCAGATCTCGCAAGTACTGGCGGATATCAGCCAAGATGCGTTCTAGGTCTTCTGGGGCCTGGAGAGCGCGTGCCCATTCTAGGTCATGACCGCCTTGGGATCCCTGCTGGGCCAGCGCCACTCCTAAGTGTTCCAGCTCGCGAACCACTTGGCAAAAAGCGTTGGCTCCCACGTTGGAGCTGGCTCCTTTGAGGCGGTGGGCGATCCGCCGCATTCTTTCTGCGTCGTAACCGGCAATGGCTTGGCGCAGTTGCGGCAGCTGGTCTTCACAATCTTGGATGAACACCTGCAGCAGCTCCCGCTGAAACCCCCGATCCCCGCCGGAAACCTGATCCAGGTAGGCAGAGTCGATGGGGTAGGGCTGGGTGGGAGAAGAGGGATCCCGGCTCTCAGCGGGGGAAGCTGGAGAGGCTGCTTCAGAAGCGGATCCATTGGAGGATCCTGCTGCAGACTGGGCAATCACCTGGCTCCAGTGGTTGAGCAACCTTTGCAAATCTTCCTTCAGCACCGGCTTGCTGAGATAGTCGTCCATACCTGCCTGCAGGCAGCGCTCCCTATCCTCCTGCATGGCGTTGGCCGTGATGGCAATCACCACTGTGCGGTGGCCGGATCTCCGTTCCTGTTGGCGTAGGCGGCGGGTGGCCTCGTAGCCATCCATCACCGGCATCTGACAATCCATAAGAATGAGGTCGTAGCTGACCTTCTGCAGGAGATCCAACACCTCCTGACCGTTGGCCACCACATCGGCCTTGTAGCCCAAACTCTCGAGCTGGCGCAAAGCCACCTTTTGGTTGACGGGGTTATCCTCTGCCAGCAAAATGCGCAGGGACTGCTGGGGTCGGTCGGCCATAGGCGTCGTCTGAGAGAGAGGGGGGCCAATGCCCAAAAGAGAGGTGGAGAGGCCAGAAGATTTCCCCAGGGCCATGGCCAACGCCTCCTGAAGGCGGCTTTGTTTTACCGGCTTAACCAAGTAGGCGGCAAAGCCGATTTCGGCAGCGCGGCGGGAGTGCTCCCCCAGTCCCAGGGAGGTCATCATCACCAGTTGCGTCTCGGCCAGTTGCGGATCTGCCTTGATCCAGCGGCCCAAGGTCTCCCCATCCACCTCTGGCATTTGCATATCCAAAACGGCCAGGGAGAAGGGTCTGCCTTCCCGAACGGCTTGGCGCAGTTTGTCCATAGCCTGATAGGCATTTTCGGCCTCTTCCACCACCATTCCCCAAGCCGTGGCCTGGCAGCGCAGGATCTTGCGATTGGTGGCATTGTCGTCCACCACCAACAGTCGCTTGCCCTGCAAATCCACCGGGACACGAGCAGAAGGCTGGGCAAGCTGCTGGGCATAGGGCTGCCGCTCCAGAGTCAGCTCGACGCTGAAGGTGCTGCCCTGTCCCTCCTGGCTTTGCAACGAGATGGTTCCCCCCATCAGTTCTGTCAGTTGTTTGCAGATGGCCAAGCCCAGTCCCGTACCTCCGTATTTGCGGGTAGTAGAGGCATCCACCTGGCTAAACGGTTGAAACAGCTTGCTCTGCGCCGCCGCCGGGATCCCGATTCCGGTATCTCTCACCGAGAGCTTGAGGTGGACATGGGTAGCGGTTTCTTGCAGCACCTCTGCTTGGATCACCACCTCTCCTCGGTGGGTGAACTTAATGGCGTTGCTTACCAAATTGTTGAGGATTTGCCGTAGTCGCGAGGCATCTCCCCGCAGGTAGCGCGGCACTTCCGGTGGCATGAGCACCGCCAGCTCCAATCCCTTGGCGTGGGCAGTGGGGGCAAACAGATCCGCCACCTCTTCCAGACACGAGCGGAGATCGAAATCCAGGATCTCCAGCTCCATTTCCCCGGCCTCCAATTTGGAGAAGTCCAGGATGTCGTTGATGAGGGTGAGCAGCGCATCGCCGCTGACGCGGATGGTCTCTACAAAGTCCCGCTGTTCTGCATTGAGGGGGGTCTCCAGCAGCAGGCCCGTCATCCCCAACACCGCGTTCATGGGGGTGCGGATCTCGTGGCTCATGGTGGCTAAGAAGCTGCTTTTGGCCTGTGCAGCCTGCTCAGCTGCTTTGCGGGCCTGCTCCAGCTCCAGGCTGCGCTTTCTCTCCCGTTCCAAAAGGGCTGCCTGGGTGAGGGCAATGCCAATTTGGTTGGCCAACTGCGACAGCAGCTCCATCTCAAACGGCTGCCACTGACGGGGCCCGGAGCACTGGTGGGCCAGCAACAACCCCCACAACTGCTGCTCCAAAAACAGCGGCACCACCAAGTTGGCCCTGACCTGCATTTTTTGCAGCAGCTCTAGGTAACAAGGCTCCAGTCCTTCACTTTCCACATCGCTAACAACGCGAACGCGGCCCTGGCTGTAGAGCTGGGCGTACTTTTCCTGAAAACAGGGATCCTCGATCACCTCTCCCAGCAAGGAGGGGATCCCCGGCTGAGTTTTCTCGTTGGAGATGATCCCAGAACCATCCGGCTGGAAGCGGTAGACCAAGACTCGGTCGGCTTTGAGCAGGGCTTGGATTTCTGTTACCGTCGTCTCTAGGATCTCGGCGATATCCAAAGATTCGCGGATCTTCAAGCTGAGATTGGCTAGCAACTGAGCCCGGCGGTTTTGCCGCTCCAATTCCTCTGCCGCTTTCTTCTGCTCAGTAGTGTTGCGGAAGATGCCTCGCGTAGCCACCATCACTCCATCTTCAAAGCGGCAGTTGACATTGCCCTCCAACCAAACAGTTTCACCAGTGGCCGTGAGGAAAGCTGTCTCTACCCTCTCCAGTTTCTCCCCTGCTAGAAGCTTCTGGAAAAGAGCCTGGCAGTGCTCCCGGCAGTCGGGATGGAGAATGTCGAAGAGGGTCATTTGATAGACCTGAGCTTCGTCGTAGCCCAAGGTCTCTTTCCAAGCGCGGTTGACATATAAAAAGTGCCCTTCAGCATCCACGCTTTGGATGAGGTCAGTGGCATTTTCAAAGAGATCCCGGTAGCGCTCTTCGCTTTCTTTCAAGGCCAGCTCCGCCAGCTTGCGGTCGGTGATGTCGATGCCGGTGCCCATGACAAACTCCACCTCGCCGGCAGCGTTGATTAGGGCGGTGTTAGACCAAGAAATAAGCCGCAGTGCCCCTTGCTTGGTGCGCCAAAAATTCTCATGGCGATTCAAAAAGAGGGAATAGTTGCCCTTGAGCTGTTCAAAAGCTTGCTTCACACCAGGCACATCTTCCGGTGGGATCAAACCTAAGTCCCATACCAGCCGGCCCTTGACCTCTGCCAGCGAGTAGCCAGAAAGCTGCTCGGCAGCGCGGTTGAAGCGCAAAATGTGTCCCTCAGGATCCAGAACCACCACCAGCGCCCCTGCCGTATCGATAACCGCGTTGGTAAAATCTCGCTCTTGCTTGAGGGATCGCTCTGCCTTTTCCCGCTCAGCACTTTCTCGGCGAATGAGGGAGTAAACAGCAGCCAAGATGCAGCAGGTAAACGTTAGACCCGCTAGCAGGATGGCATTGGTGCCGCTCCAGGCTAGCTGAAACTGATCGCTACTTTGCTGCAGCCGGCGGTGATCTTCCTCTTCTAGCGACGCTACCACGTCGACAATCCGCTGCCTCAATTTTTCCTCTTCCTGACTTTGCAGCGCTTCTTGAACCGCAGATAGCTCCCCTTGCTTCCTCAGCTCAATCAAATCATGGTTGAGTTTCAGCCACGGCGCCAGCAGCAGCTCTAGCCGGCTCAGGTGCTCTTGCTGCACGGGATCCAAGGCCGCAAATTCCTGTAGCTGATCCAGAAGAGCAAACAGCGAATCGGTGCTTGTCTGATAGCTCCGTAAGAAGCTCGCATTGCCTGTAAGGAGATAGCTGCGCTTGTGGACTTCTGCGGTCTGCACTTCTCTTAGCAGCTTCTCTAGAACCTCGTGCTTTTCTAGAAGCTGGGTTACCTCCCTGTTGATCTGGGGCAGACGGGAAGCAGCGCGGTGGGCGGAGTAGGCGATCCCTGCCAAGATCAGGGCAGCCAGGCCAAAACCAGCGCCAACCTTGAAAAGAAGTCCGCTCTTACGGGCAGACTTGTCCTCCTTTGACCTTTGGGCCGGCAGCAGGGGGGTCTTGGCCAGTTCCCTCAAAGTACGGCGCAGCTCCAGTTGGGCCACCACCTGATGGGCCAGGGCTTGTAATTGCTCCAGTTGTTCTGGGGTCAGGTGCCGAGGCTGATAATCGACAACGCAAAGCGTGCCCAGGGCCTGCCCTTCTGGAGTTACCAAGGGAATGCCAGCGTAAAAGCGAATGTGGGGCTCTTGAGCGACAAACGGGTTATCGGCAAAGCGGGGATCCTGAGTGGCATCGGGCACCACCAGCGGCTCTTTAGGCGACAAGATGGCGTGGGCGCAGAAGGCCACATCCCGTGGGGTCTCCTGCACATCGACGCCGAATTTGGCTTTAAACCACTGGCGGTGTTCGTCGATAAGGCTGACCAGAGCAATGGGCGTGCCGCAGATGTAGGCGGCAAGGCGGACGATCTCGTCAAAGCTGTTCTCAGGAGCGGTGTCCAAAATCTGATACTGCCGCAGGGCAGCCAGCCGCTGCTCTTCGTTGGGAGGGAGGGGGGCCTTAGGCATAGGTCAAACTAAGCGGAGAGGAAGGGTTCCGATCCACCGATCTCGGAGGTCGATAGTCTCAAGGTAAAAGAGGTAACCCCAGCATAACTTCCAAGCCTCTCCACCGGAAGCTACAGGGATCCCTTTCCCCAAGGTAGGATCGAGAACCAAACAGGGTTCTGCTGTGCTCTGGGGACAGCTCCGGTGCAATTTGTATTTTGGGAATATCGGGTGACACCTCTCCAAGCCCTGCGTTTCTTGTCGTTAGACTGCTAGTCATCGAACTTTATCAAACTATCTATTTATTAAGTTTTAGTTAACCCTTGCGTGGGATTGTAAGGGACTAGCTTCAGTCTCTGCACAGATTCTCAAGACAAGTGAGGTTCGTCAGCATTTGCCGGTCAATCTCCGTGGGGATTGCCGAACTAGAGCCTTTGACAAGAGGCTAACCGTGCGTGTATACCATCCTGCAGCTTAAGGTCAGTCTGAGATTGCTAAAGCATCTCTCTGTTCCTGTTACTGTCCCGCAGGGAGGCAGGTTCCGTGAAAAAAGTTCAAGAGAGCTTGGTTGCTGCCCTGACCACTGATGGAGCTTTGGGGATTGCTTTGGGAGATTGGAAGAGCGGCATGTGTCTGGGGTTCAAGGGGCCAGACACCCCTGACTTTCCAGAGCGAAACTTGGAGCTGGCAGTAGCTGGCATGACCGAGGTGATTCGGTCTAAGATGCGAGTTCTGGAGTCTGTGAGCATCAAGGAGGATGTGGAGGAGATTCTTATTGTTCTCAAGACCCAGTACCACCTTGTTCGCTTGGTTAAGTCTGTGCAGGGCTTGTTCTTTTATCTTGTTATGGATCGGGAGAAGGGAAACCTAGCTCTTGCTCGCATCAAGCTAGACCAAGTTGCCGAGCAGCTAGTCATCTAGTATCACATTGGCGATAGCCAGATATTGACGCCACTCCAGTTGGGGATATTGGGCAGAGCCTAGCGGGGGGTTCTGCCTCTTTAGCTTGAGCCGCCTTGCCGAGCAGGTTCTCTTCCTTGCCTAGCTTCTTTTCTCTCCCAGTGAGGAGGGAGTTAGAATTAGAATGTACGTGGGTAAACCAGAGAATATTGCTGACTTGAAGATACGTTTGATACAAGGCTGGCGAGCAAGCTGCAGGAAAGAGGGATATTTATGCCAAAGTTGGAGGAGATTCTCCTCGAGGCCCTTGCCATGGAAGGAGCGCTGGGGGTCGCTCTAGGAGATTGGAGAAGTGGTGCATGTCTGGGACTTAAGTCTGCAGGTAACCCTGATTTTCCTGAACGCAATCTACCACTTGCCATAGTCGGCAATGCAGAAGTAGTCCGTGCCAAACTCAAGGTTGCAGAGGCTCTGAACGAGCGGATACAGGAGCTCGTTTTCACTTCCCAAAAGCAGTATCACCTAATTCGCTTGGCGAATAGCCGTGGCTTGTTTATCTTCCTAGCCTTGGATAAACAAAAGGGAAACTTAGCCTTGGCCCGCATAAAGTTAGCGCAGCTTGCAGAGCAGGTGGGCCAGTTGCCGCTCACAAACCCAAGACTCATCTAGAAGCTTATTTCCTTCTCCGATGGGGTAGTCGTTGGGGCCTTCGGGATCCAGCACCAGCAAAGCAAAGTTCTCAGGGGTAGGAGCGTTCGGGGCCTAGACTCGCCAAGATGCTTGAAGGTCTGGGGTTTCTTGACCGGGAATTGCTTTACTTTATCTTTAGCTTGCTAATTCTTTATGAACTCCCCCTTGCTTAATGAACTCCCCCTTGCTTAACGTGCTTAGCTTAAGCTAAGCTTCGGCAGGCCTTCTTAGGAAACTTTCTGTGGTGCGGGAATCATGGTGGGGGGAATTCTGCAAAGAGTAGAGGAAGCGCTAGATGAGAGCTTTGCCCTTGACGGGGTATTGGGGGTAGCCCTTGGAGACTGGAGAAATGGAACCTGCCTGAGATCTAAGTTTCGTACGAACGTCACTGGTTTTTCTCAATGTGAACTAGAGTTGATAGTATCGGGTAATGCAGAGTTAATTCGAAACAAAACTAAACAATTCTCAAGAACCCAAGAAAAACTAGAAGAACTGTTTCTTGTCTATGAACAATTCTTCTGTGTCGTTCGATTAGTTAACACCATAACCGGCCTGTTCTTCTGTCTTGTTTTGGAACGACAGAAAGCCAACTTGGCTCATGCTCGCCTGAAGTTCTCTCAAATCACTTCTGCGATAGAACTTCCTGAGGTAGAAGGTTGAAACGTAAAACCAGCGCCTTGTTCATAAGTTCGATTTACTGTGAAGATCCAGTAGTGCGGAACCGGGGACTTGAACCCCGATGGCATTGCTGCCACTAGAACCTGAATCTAGCGCGTCTACCATTCCGCCAGTTCCGCGGCGATCTACAAGTGTGCCCAAAGCAGGGGATCCCTGTCAAGGCTGGCAAAAGGGATCCCTTGCCGGCGGCTCTATCTGTGCTAAGCTCTGCTGCGCACCAGATGAAAGCTGATCAACGCTGACCTTGGCCGACTTTACCTTCACCTGCGAGGGCACCTGCCCCCATACCCAAGCGCGGGCAGGATACTTCGTCACCCCCCACGGTGGGATCCCAACCCCTTGCTTTATGCCGGTGGGAACTTTGGCCAACGTGAAAACCCTCACCCCGGCCCAGCTCAAGGAGACAGGTGCCCATATTATTCTCAGCAACACCTATCACCTGCACCTACAGCCCGGCGAGGACATCATTCAAGCAGCAGGGGGGCTACACCGCTTTATGGGCTGGTCGGGCCCCATCCTTACCGACTCAGGGGGCTTTCAGGTCTTTAGCCTTAGCGCCATTCGCCAAATCAACGAGGAGGGAGTGACGTTCCGCTCTCCTCGCGATGGCCGCATCATTCACTTCACCCCAGAGCTATCCATCCAGATTCAAAACGCCCTGGGGGCCGACATCATCATGGCCTTCGACGAGTGCCCGCCCTACCCTGCCAGCCCTGAGGAAGTGGAAGCAGCGGTGCGGCGAACCACCCAGTGGCTGAAACGCTGCGTGAAAGCCCATCGTCGCTCAGATCAGGCTTTGTTTGGCATTGTGCAGGGGGGAGTTTACCCTGAGCTGCGCCGGCGGGCGGTGGAAGAGGTCTGTCGGTTGGATCTGCCGGGCTATGCCATTGGCGGGGTGAGTGTGGGGGAGCCGGTCGAGTTTATGCACGCCGTTGTGCGGCAAACAGCCCCTCTACTGCCGGCAGATCGCCCCCGTTATCTCATGGGGGTGGGCACCTATGCAGAGATGCGGGCCGCTGTGGCCGCCGGAGTGGATTTGTTTGACTGCGTGATCCCCACCCGCTATGCCCGCCATGGCACGGTGATCAGCCGGGGCAAACGCTGGAACATCAAAAATGCCGAGCACCGCCGCAGCCTGGATCCCATCGATCCCGACTGTCCCTGCTACACCTGCCGCCACTTTAGCCGCGCCTACTTGTGCCACCTCATCCGCGCCCAGGAGATCCTGGGCTATACCCTGCTTTCTATCCACAACATCACGGAGCTGATGCGCTACACCCAAAAGATGCGCCAGGCCATCTTGGAAGGCCAATTTCATGAGCACTGGGATCCCTGGAGCTAAGCCGGTCAGGAGATTTCTCTGGAAATATCCGATCCATCCTAGTTCACTAGACACTCCAATATCCCGTGTATATACCTAAATTATCCCATGTAGCCGCAGGAAGGAGTCAGATCATGGCTATCCGAACCCTCAGCAGCGTGATTGAACAGCACATCGCCGGCCTTCCGGGCTTGATTGCTGTTTTGATAGGGCGGGCCACTGATGGTGCTACAGTAGCCAAAGTAACCTACGTCAGCGATTCCCAAGAGGAGCAAGCCCTAGAACGTTTGGGCACCTACGCCGGCGACCTAGTCCAGGCCAACAGTCGTCTATGCCAGCTTGTCAGCTCTGACCAAGAGGCGGACTACCTTTTGGCCGGCACTTCGGCGTTGCGGGTTGTCATCAAAGCGTTTCCCAAAAGCCCCTACTTTGTTTGGAGAGCCGGTTATCTTCCACTGCCATCACTACAACCTCTTCCTGCAGCAGACTATTGAAGATCCCGACTGGATCGATGGAGTAGGGATCCTGCGCACGGCAGCCCAGGAGATCTTTTACAGTCTTCTGTACGGAGCTTTCAAGGCTCTTGGCATTCAGGAGACCCAAGAGCGCCTGGCAGTGGCAGCTCAGATCTTCAGTTTTTTAGGATTTGGGCGGCTGGCGTTTGAGGTGACCCCTTCAGGCGGGGAAGTGCAGCTTACCCATTCTCACTATGCAGAAGGTTGGCTGAGCAAGTACGGAGAGCAGGTCAGCCGCACGCGCCCGATTGACCACTTGGCGGTGGGCTATGTGGCAGCAGCTCTGGATGCCACGTTTGGCGAGCTGGGGAGCTACACGGCAGAAGAAACGGAGTGCATGGCCGTTACCCGTAAGGATCACTGTGTAATCCAGGTTACTCGGCTGCCGCGGCCCCAGTTGTTGACTCCCAGTCCAGGGATGGGCAAGTTGATCGAGCAGCCGCTCCAGTTCCCCCGGCCCACAACAGCAGTGGACTACGATGCGGTCAACGAAGCTCTGTGGGGCTTGCCTTTGGCCGGAGATGAGCGGGGGCAAATTCGCGCGTTTAACGTGTTGCTAACGCGCATGCCTGCCAACTACTACAACCGCATTCAGTATCGCTTTTTACAGGAGCTGAAGGCGGTGCAGGCTGAGCTGATGGGGGTGGGGGAAGCTCTCATCCGCGAGTCGGGGCATGTTTGTGTCTTCTACACCCTCGGCAACATCATGGAATCGGTGGAGTGGGAAACCCTGGTGGGGCCGATGCTGGAGAAGGACACGGACTGGATCCACGGCGGCTATGCGGTGGCCAGCAGCCTGGGGTGGGGTCGCTGGCAGGCTTTGGAGGTGGTGAGTGGCCAGTCTTGCCGGGTGGCCATTGACGGCAACTACGAAGCCAACTACTTTTTGGCTTCCTACCCACGGGCAGAGGATCCCGCCTGCTACTTTGCCCAAGGGGCGGTGCCGGCGATGATGAATCTGGTCTACAACGGCAACATTCAGCAGAAGCCGGTTTTGGATCAAGTCTTCTACAACCGCCTCTTCCAGCGGGGTGGGCTCTTCCACGGCCAGGAGACCAAGGCCAGAGAGAAGGGGGATCCCTGGTGCGAGTTCTACGCCGCTCGCGTCAGCGGGACGGAGTCCTTGCGGGTGTAGGGATCCATGCAGGTGCGTGTCCTCAGGCGGCGGGAGCGTGGGGCTGGGTGGGCCACTGACCTGCTGCTGCCGCGCTGCCTTGCCTGGTCGGAGGTAGAGGCTCTGGCCCAGGAATGGGGAGCCGCTTGTCGCTGTTTTCAAGGGCAACTGGTGTGGCTGGATCTGCCCTCAGGCCGGATTACGGCTTCACTGCGGGTGCCCCGCCTAACGTTGCGACTCCACGATGCCAACGCTGAGGCGCAGATCTTAAATCGTTTGCAGCAGTTGGCCAAGTCTTCTGGTTCCCAGACAGAGGGAAGTTAAGGGCAAAACGAGAAGTTTAGCTTGGCACCGACATTTTGCGGCAGACTATCGACCAATGCAGGATCGACTTTCCAGGAGTGCCATGCGCCCACCAAGTTCGAGCCTGCTGAGGAACTGGGAGCCGCGTTCATACTCGCTCATAGTCATAATGTATGCAGCATGCATGCAGCTCGGTACCTACCTTGCCATAGCAAAGAGAGCGCTCCATTCTTGGTTGGGAACGCCGGGCTTGGCGATGATCTCAAGGATGCGATTTTGGGCGGCGGGCTGGAATAAACTTTCGACGGCCACTTGGGCTACTTTCGTGCGGGGGATGCTGCCGTCAAAGAGGGTATCCGCCTTGGATAGGACAATGCCATCGTCGTTGTCTTGGTTTTTTAGGCCCCCCGGTCGAACGATGGTGTAGGTGAGGCCGCTTTTTTGCAGATATTCTTCCGCCCGTTTTTTCCACACCAGGATCAGCCAAAACAAGTTGAGGGGATGGAACAGCTGGGAAACACACAGGGAAGAGATTAAAACAAAGTGTTGGATCCCTTTGGCTTTGGCCACATCGACCAGGTTCTTGGTGCCTTCATAGTCGACTCGGTAGGGCTGAAAGGGATCCCAACTGGGCCTGGCCCCGGTGGCACAGAGCACCACCGTGCATCCTTCCATGCCTGTCTCCAGCGTGGCCGGATCCAGCACATCCCCCACCACCACTTCCGCTTCGGGGGGCAGAACTCGAGCGGCCAGCTCGCGGCTGCGCACCAGCGCCCGCACTCGGATGCCGCGGCCCACCAACTCTTTGACAATGCGGCGTCCGGTTTCTCCTGTAGCCCCTGCAACAAAAGCCTGCATAAGTTTCTCCTGCAAAGCTGCCTATACCCGGCGTAGCTATTCGAGGATTTGCGGTGGCCCCATCTGCCATTATCTTCCCAAAATCGGCCTCAGGTTCCCTCTTTTCCATGACAGGATGGTAGGGATCCTGCGCCCCAGTTCACCCAGTTCATCAGATGGTTGCCCAAGCTGCTCCTACCGCCTACGAGGCTCAAACCCAAGCTCTTGCCCAATCTCTGTTCGCCTCTCTTTCGGGAGAGAAGCGATCCCTGCTGGCCCAGTGGCGGGATCAACTGCGCTGGGAGGACAAGCTGCTGGCCTGGGCGATGGAAAACCCCCACTTGCGCACCCAGTTGTTCCGCTTGATCGATGTCTTGCCCAGCTTGAAAAGCAAGGCTGAGGTGGCCCGCCATTTGCAGGAGTATCTTTCAGATCCGGCGGTGGAATTGCCGGGAATGCTGAAAAGCCTGCTCAACTTTGCAGACCCCGACTCCCTGCCAGGGCAGTTGGCTGCCACCACCCTAACCGCTGCCGTGGAAGCCTTGGCCCGTCGCTACATTGCCGGAGAAACCCTGCAACAAGTCAGCAAAACTCTGGAAGCTTTGCACCGGCAGGGTATGGCTTTCACGCTGGATTTGCTGGGGGAAGCCGTCATCACCGAAGCGGAAGCCCAATCCTACCTGGATCGCTATCTGCAGGTGATGGAGCATTTGGCAAAGATGGTCAAAACCTGGCCACAACCGCAGCCTGTGCCGCAAGTGTCGGTGAAGCTGACAGCCTTCTATTCCCAGTTCGATCCCATCGATCCCCTGGGGGCCAAAGCCAAAGTGGGGGAACGGATTCGCGTCCTGTTGCGCCGGGCAGAAGCTCTGGGAGTCGGGATCCATTTCGACATGGAGCAGTACCGCTACAAATCCCTCACCCTGGCCATTTTGCAGGAGCTGCTGCTGGAGCCGGAGTTCCGAGGCCGCACCGACGTTGGCCTGACGCTGCAGGCCTACCTGCGGGATAGCTACACCGATCTGCAAAACCTGATCGCCTGGGCCAAAGAGCGGGGATCCCCGGTGACGGTGCGCTTGGTCAAGGGGGCCTACTGGGATCAAGAGACCATCCTGGCGGCGCAAAAGCACTGGCCACAGCCGGTTTACAACAGCAAGTCTGCTACCGACGCCAACTTCGAGCGCATGACCCAGCTTTTGTTGGAGCACCACACCCATCTCCACGCCGCCATCGCCAGCCACAATGTGCGCTCTCAGGCCAAAGCCATCGCCATTGCCCAAGCCCTGGAGGTGCCCCAGTCTGCTTTTGAACTGCAGGTGCTCTATGGCATGGCCGATCCCCTGGCCAAGGCCTTGGTGCAGAAGGGACAGCGGGTGCGGGTGTACTGCCCCTACGGGGAGCTGCTGCCGGGTATGGCCTACCTGATCCGGCGTTTGCTGGAAAACACCGCCAACACCTCTTTCCTGCGGCAAAGCGTTCAGGGCTACAACCCCGAGCAGCTGTTGGCCCCGCCGGTCTTGGACGAGGGATCCGTTTTCCAGGCTCCTTCTCTCTCGTTTGCCGCCGCTCCCGATACGGATTTCAGCCAGCCCCAGCAGCGGGATCCCTTCCTTCAGGCATTGGACAAGGTTCGGCCTCAATTGGGTCAGAGGGTTCAGCCCTGGATTGCCGGAGAATATCGCCCCACTCGACAAGCGATGCTCTCCCTCAACCCTGCGGATCCTGAACAGGTGGTGGCGGAAATTGGGTTGACCGAGCCGGAACAGGTGGAGCAAGCCTTGGCAGCGGCCCAAGCCAGCTTTCCCATCTGGAGGCGCACCCCCGTTGCCGTGAGGGCGGGGATCCTGCGGCGGGTGGCGGAGCAAATCGAAGCCCAGCGGGCGGAGCTGGCTGCCTGGATGGTGCTGGAGGTGGGCAAGCCCATTGCCCAGGCCGATGGGGAAGTTTCCGAGGCCATCGATTTTTGCCGCTACTACGCCCAACAGATGGAGGCTCTGGAGCGGGGACGGGAGTGCAACCTGCCCGGCGAAACCAACCATTACCACTACCAGCCCCGCGGTGTGGCGGTGGTGATCGCCCCCTGGAACTTCCCCCTCTCCATCCCCTGTGGCATGACAGCGGCGGCTTTGGTGGCCGGAAACTGCGTGCTCCTCAAACCGGCGGAGCAATCTTCGCTGATCGCCGCCAAACTGGCGGAGTTTATCCTCAAGGCCCTTGCCGAAGCTGGGATCCCGGAGGGTGTCTTTCAATTCCTGCCGGGGGTGGGCGAAGCCATTGGCCCCCTGTTGGTTCAAGACCGGCGGGTGCACCTGATTGCCTTCACCGGATCCCAGGCGGTGGGTTGCCAGATCCTCGCCCAAGCCGCGCAACTGCAGCCGGGCCAGCACCACATCAAACGGGTCATTGCCGAGATGGGGGGCAAAAACGCCATCCTCATCGACGAAAGCGCCGACCTGGATCAGGCGGTCAAAGGAGTGGTCAACTCCGCCTTTGGCTACAGTGGCCAGAAATGCTCCGCCTGCTCGCGGGCGATCGTTTTGCAGTCCATTCACGACCTGTTCTTGGGACGGCTCGTCGAGGCGGTGCGCTCTTTGAATGTGGGGGATCCAGCCCACCCCAGCACCCAAGTTGGCCCGGTCATCGATGCAGAGGCCCAAGCTCGCCTGCACCAGGCCATTCAATCGGCTAAGGCTGGTGCCCGCCTCGACCTCAGCCTGCCCGTGCCGGAAAAAGGCTACTTCGTCGGCCCCACTGTGTTCAGCCAGGTGGATCCCCAGTCAGAGCTGGCGCAGCGGGAGCTGTTTGGCCCGGTTTTGGCGGTGATCTCAGCGCCGGACTTTTCTTCTGCTCTGCAGATGGCCAATGCCACCCCCTACGCCCTCACCGGCGGTCTCTACAGCCGCACCCCTTCCCACATTCAACAGGCTCGCCAGGACTTTGCCGTCGGCAACCTCTACATCAACCGCGAGATCACCGGGGCGTTGGTGGAGCGGCAGCCCTTCGGCGGCTTCAAGCTCTCCGGCGTGGGATCCAAAGCCGGCGGCCCCGACTACCTGCTGCAATTTTTAGAGCCGCGCACCGTAACCGAAAACACGCAACGGCAGGGCTTTGCTCCCATCGAGGGATCCTGAGGATAGGGCTTGGGAAAGCTCATTGGACAGGCTTGGCCACATCCCCAACCTTGAAGCCTGCCCCGCTGAGAATGCGTCCCACACTGGAGCTGTCATCCACCTCCGTCAGTTGGACCTGTCCGGCTGGCTCAGTCAATTTGCGCAAGACTGTCCCCGTGGCCGGATCCTTCACCTCGCGGACGACGCGCTCCACAGAAAGAATCAATCCCACCCGATAGCCATCGCGGCTGCCCTTGTTCAGGATCACCTGGTTGCCGTAGACATCCGCCACCAAGGCGTCAACCGTTGGCAGAGAGCGAGGCTGAGCTGCCAAGCGCCCGGCAAAACCGGCCAACTGCTGGGCAATTTGCTCCACCGCTTGTTGGCTTGCCAATACCAACAGCTTCTCTTCGTTGCTGGTGGCGGATCCCCCGCCAAAGCCGGCAACCGTGACCGTGCTATCCGACTGGCTGGCGTTGCCTTTGCCCTCGACCACGGCCAAGATCTCGGCAGTACTGGTGCTCACCAAGCGGGCATTCAGCTGCACGTTGGCATCGGCATCCACTGACTCAGCGCCCACCGCCAGCGGGAAGCTGCCGAAGGGAGTTAAGACCGGTGCCCCACCCCCAGAACGGCGCACAGACACATCAAACTGGGTCACACTGCCGAGGATCACCGCATCGACCCCTAGGATCCGGCCTACCTGAGCAGCGGTGTTGGCATCCAGTCGACCGGATAGACCCAGGTTCTGCTCGGCCAAGATCGCGTCCAGCCGCGAGCGCTCGATGACGGAAAAGGTGCCATCTCTCACCAGCCGATCCACCAACAGGTCGCTCACCCCCCGCGAAGCCTCGCGGATGCTGTAGGGATTGCTGAGGCTGCTGAAATCAAAGTCCAAGACCGCAATCCGAGGACGGGATGTGGGTTGCGGCGCTTGTCCCACCTGTCTGGGGGCAGAGAGGGTGCAGCGAATGTCTTGGGGAAATTGCTGGCAGAGGGCTGGATTGGCGGATTGGGCCACCACCGGGATCCCCGTCCAACTGAGGCTCACCAGAGGGATCCCGAACAGCAAGATGGAAGAGAGGTTGCGCATGGTTGAGCGATCTCCTAAATCTGAGGGGGGCCACATTTCACTCACAGCCTGCATCCAAAAGAGCTTCAGGGCGGTGACCGATATCACCTGGCGGCTAAGGGTTAAGGATCCCGGCATCGCCTGTTCCCAGCAGATGTCCCATACTCTAGCGGCTACAGGGCTGTTGGGAAAATGGATTGAGAAGATTTGCACAGAAGAGTTGACAGATCTCAACTCTGTTGAGCCGAGATGCTCGCCCTCTTTCAGTCAAGCGCTGATAGGCCACTTGCCTGGATAAAGCTGGGATCGGCGGTGCAAGCTAGGACTCCGCCGCTGACGCGATCAGTGCTAGCCTAGTAAGGCTGTATTCTTGTACAAGCTATGCCTGTTCCCAAGAAGAAAACCTCTAAAGCCCGCAGTCGCAGGCGCTACGCCGTCTGGCTTGGCAAAGCAAAGCTACAGGCCCAGCGAGCCATGACCATTGGGCGGTCGATTTTGAGCGGTCGCAACACCGGCTTCTACTACCCCAAAGCCAAGTCCGAAGAAGAGGAAGAAGAATAAAGCTCTATTGAGGCTTGCTGCGGGGATCCCGGCGGCTGCACGAGTAATACACTGGATTAAGGTCTAGCTCCCTGGAGAAGCGCTCTGCTGACCCTACCGTCTCGCTTATCCATTAGCCTGCATGCGCTCGTTGACCTCCCTCACCTACTACCAACGGTTGGGCCTGTCTCCAGGGGCGTCTCCTGAGGCCATCCGGCGGGCCTACCGGCAATTGAGCAAGCGCTACCATCCCGATACTTCTCCCCTGGCTCCGGAAGTGGCCATTCGCTGCTTTCAAGAGTTGCAGGAGGCCTACCTTGTCCTCAGCAACCCGACGAAACGGGCCATCTACGATGCCAGCTTACGGGCGGTGACTGCCAACACGGGATCTCTGAGCATGACGGGATCCCTAGACGCTGACTCTCTGGAGCTGCGCATGGAAACCCGCCCACTTTCACCTGGTGAGCTTTGTGCCCTGTTGCTGATGGGATCCACCCTGGTTGTGTGTTTGGTGTTGGCAGGTGTCCTCGCTTGGCTGCGAGAGAGTGGGGCAAGCTGATTCTGTGGGCACTCCCCACCGTCTTGGTACGGCATTGGGACGGAGTTCTCGGATTCTGTATCAGGAGTGCTTGAATGAACATAGGCCGTTGACTCTGTGTTGGACTGCTTTTCTCAAATCTCGCCTCTCAAATCTCGCCATGCCTTTGCCCCCCGCAACTACGCCCCTGTATAATCACCCCCTCCACATCATCGAACGCTGGCTAGAGGATCAGGGCTGCACCCGCGACCCGCAAGATGTGGAGCAATGGTTTTGCGAGCGGCCTGGCTGGAAAGCCATTTTGCGTCTGGAAGAAACCAGCATTTGGGTGCGATACACCTACCCAGACGGCAACACGAAAACTTTATCTTTTCCCTATTCCCTCAGCCGGCAGGATGTAGAGCAGGCCATTTTTGAAAGTTAGCCGAGCCATGCGCGTTCTTCAGTTGCCCGCCCTGCGCGATAACTATATCTATCTGCTCTACGATTCCGACACCGCGACAGCAGCCGTGGTGGATCCGGCAGTGGCCGAGCCTGTGCTGGAAAAGCTGACCGAGCTGGGGGCGGAGCTGGTGGCCATTTTCAACACGCACCACCATCACGACCATGTGGGGGGAAATCGGCAGCTTTTGGCCCGCTATCCTCAGGCTGCCGTCTATGCCGGCGAGGCGGATCGGGGGCGGATCCCCGGCCAGACGGTGGAGCTGCGGGCGGGAGCAACAGTGGAATTCGCGGGCCGGCAAGCAACGGTGCTGTTTGTGCCCGGCCATACCCGGGGTCACATTGCCTATTACTTTCCCGAGAGCGGGGATCTCTTCTGTGGGGACACCCTGTTTGCCGGGGGATGCGGGCGGCTGTTTGAAGGCACCCCGGAACAAATGCTGGGATCCCTGGATCAACTGCGCCAGTTGCCTGAACCGACGCGGGTGTGGTGTGCCCACGAATACACCCTCAACAACCTCAGGTTTGCCCTGACGGTGGATGGGGGAAATCCCGACCTGCAGGCCCGTTACCAAAAGGTGGCCGCCCTGCGCCAATCGGGATCCCCAACAGTACCCAGCACTATGGGCGAGGAGCGACGCACCAACCCCTTCTTGCGCTGGGATCAGCCGGCTCTGCAAGCTGCCACCGGGCTCCAGGATCCGGTGCGGGTCTTCGCTCGCCTGCGCGGTATGAAGGATCAGTTCTGAAAATCGGGTTCTGACAAAAGCTCCTGGAGGTGGCCCAAAACCTGAGGGGATGGTGCTCCTCACCACTAGCACAAACGAAACCCCCGAAGAGCTGCACCGTAATCTGGTGCAGGGGCTTTTCATCAGCCCACCTCGGCCTGCCTCCTGGACACTAGAGCCAGCAGGATAGCCGCCCCCAGCCCTTGAGTGACTACCGAAAAGAGCACTAAGCCAGTCAGGGAGAAATCGTAAAGCACCCCCATCAGGGCGCTGCCCACAAACCAAGCCAATCCATAGACACTGGTAAACAGGCCAAAGGCAAAGCCCCTCGTCTCGGGAGCTACCATACCGGCCACCGCCGCCTTCATGATGGATTCTTGGGCCCCCAAACCAATCCCCCAGAGCACCATGCCCAGCACCGTCAGAGCATAGGTACCGGAAAAGGCCAGCGGCGCAAATCCAGCCGATACCGCCACCGCTCCCAGCAAGCTCCACAGCCCCACGCGGTCGAACAGCCAGCCACATCCCAGGGCGGCCAGGGCATCCACCCCCATAGCCAGGGCATACAGCAAAGGGATCCCTGCTCCATCGCTTCCCGACTGTCGTTGCAGATGGAAAGCAATGAGGGGAAAATCGGCAAACCCCATGGCCACACAGGCTGCCGCCAGCAGATACAGCCAGAAAACTCTGGGCAAGCCTTTTGCCGAGGTCATCTCCGGCTCCGGCTCGAAGTCTCGTGGGCTGGGATAGAGCCATTGCGCCAGCCCCAAAACCCCCAGTCCTATTGCCGCCGGGATCCCCAAGGCCAAAAACCCACCCCGGAAGCCATAGCCGACTTTCAGAACTGCCGCCACCAACAGCGGCCCCCCCACCGCCCCAATCTGATCTAGGGTCTCGTGCAGGCCAAACCCCAAGCCCCGACCCACCTGCAAGGCTGCATGGGAGAGCAACACGTCCCGCGGC
>NZ_JANSIH010000015.1:0-1538 GCF_047462075.1 Synechococcus sp. R55.2 | reverse complement strand
GGGCACCGGGTCGGTCAGCCACGGCCAACCCGGCCCCGGCGGCGCATAGCCCACCCGCTTGGGAATCCCCGTCAGCCACAGCAGCAGCTTCACCCCCAGCCCCCTGCCCAGGCTCAGCACCGCGTCGTACTGCCGCTCGCGAATCCGCCCCAGCAGGTCGCTGAGGTCCCCCAACGACAGCCGCTCCTTGAAAGGAAAAGTCAGCACCCGGTTCACCGAAGGGCAAACCTCATAAGCCCCTGCTGCCCGCGGCTCCACCAGCACCTCCAGCTCCGCCTCAGGAAAGCGCTGCCGCAAACTGGCCAAGGTGGGAAAAAACAAAATCTGATCCCCAATCCCCCCCGGCACCAGAGCCAAAAGGCGGGGGGCCAAAGGCGCTGTGCCGCCAACTGCTCGAGAAGCCACCTGCATAAAGCATCCTGTAGAAAGCGGTATCCAGGGATCCCTGGCTCAGGACATCCCGCGCTTACTCTATCTCAGATTGCAGACCTTCAGGACAGGCTGGGCAGACCGGTTCCAGCCCCCTGCTGGCCCAGAGCGTTGTCTACCCAGGCTCTCATCCGCGATGATGGGCTGTGGCCGCCACCTTCTCCAAAGGCAGCACCATGACGGAGGAGCCGATTCCGCTGTTGGATTTGACGGGGCAGTACCGGGCTTTGGCCGCGGTGTTGCAGCCGCAGGTGGAGGCTCTGCTGGCCTCTGGCCAGTACATCGGCGGGGCGGCGGTGCAGCGCTTTGAGGAGCAGTTTGCCCAGTTTTTGGGGGGTGGCTCTTTGGAGGCCGTCGGCTGCAATTCCGGCACCGATGCCTTGGTGTTGGCTTTGCAGGCTTTGGGCATCCAGGCGGGGGATGAGGTGCTCACCAGTGCCTTTAGTTTTTTTGCCTCGGCTGCCGCCATCAGCCGGGTGGGGGCGCGTCCGGTGTTTGTGGATGTGGATCCGTGCACCTTTAACCTGGATCCGCAGCTACTGGAAAAGAGCATCTCCTGCCGCACCAAGGCGGTGGTGGTGGTGCATTTGTTTGGGCAGGCGGCCAACATGACCCAGATTCTGGCTATTGCCCGGCGGCACGGCTTGGCGGTGGTGGAAGATTGTGCCCAGGCGGTGGGGGCCTGCTGGGGGGGCAGGCCGGTGGGCACTTGGGGGGAGGTGGGCTGTTTCAGTTTTTTTCCCAGCAAGAATCTGGGGGCGGCGGGGGATGGGGGGGCGGTGGTGACGCGGGATCCCCAACTGGCCAGTCGGGTGCGGGCGCTGCGGGAGCATGGGCAGACCCGTCCGTACCACCACGAGCATTTGGGTCTCAACAGCCGTTTGGATGCGCTGCAGGCGGTGATTCTCTCGGTGAAGTTGCCTTATCTGCGGGAGTGGAACTGGCGGCGGCAGGGGATTGCGGAGTGTTACCACCGCTTGCTGCAAGGGATCCCGGGCTTGATGTTGCCCCAGGTGGGGGTGGGGGGGAACTCGGTGTGGCACCAGTACACGGTGCGGGTGGTGGGTTCTGAGCCGTTGGATTCGCGGCGGCGGGACGATTTGCAGCAG
>NZ_JANSIH010000014.1:0-12084 GCF_047462075.1 Synechococcus sp. R55.2 | reverse complement strand
TCCTTGGGGCGACTGTAAACTCGCCTGAAATTCCGAAACTTAGCTGTCCTCTGGGTCAGCTAGGGATTGGGATAAAGCCCGCACCCTGCGCATAGCGCGGGTGCCGGGTAGTTTACTCGGCGTGGCAGCTCATCGACTTTCCAGGATCGGGCTATGCTGGACTGAGGACTACACCCATCTCCCTGTTGCTATGCGAGACCTTCTGCGCGACATCCTTCGGGACTGCTCTGGCTTTGTGGAACTGCGCTACCACAGCAAGGTGTTCCGCAGCGTCACTGCCGAGAAGGGCCGCCTTGAGCGCACCGCGGTTCGTCGCCGTTCCGGAGTGGGGGTGCGGGTGTTGGAGGCCGGCACTTGGGGCTTTGCTGCCACCGGGGATCCCTCGCCGGCTGCTATTCGGGAGGCCATCGCTGAGGCTCGCCGTGCTGCTCAAGCCAGTGCCGACTACCGCAAACAAAAGCTGGGATCCCTGCCCAGTGTGCGGCTGGCCCAAGGGGAGTTCTGCGAGCCCGGTGTGGAGGAGGTGCTGAATAAGCCGCTGGAGGCGAAGATCCAGTTGGCTTTGGAAACCGAGGCGCAGGCCCGGCAGGCCTCTCGCCAAATTAGCTCCGCCAGTTGCACCTACAACGAGATCTACGAGGAAAAAGCCATTGTCACCACCGATGGGGCGGATGTGGCCTTTCGTCTGGTACGCCCCGAGCTGCGAGTTCAGGCGGTGGCCGAAGCTGCCGGCCAGCTCAGCAGTGGCTCCGAGGCCATTGGGGTAACAGGGGGATGGGATTGCCTGTTCCGCTCGCATCCCTTGCAGATGGCGGAAAAGGCGGCTGCTACCGCGGTTGATTTATTGTCCGCAGGCTACGCAGAAGGGGGATGGGCCACGGTTATTCTGTCGCCTTCCATCGTGGGGCTGTTGGTGCACGAGGCCATTGGCCACACGGTCGAGGCGGATTTTGTCCTGGCGGGTTCTGTGGCTGCCGGCAAGCTGGGGCAGCGGGTGGCCAGCGACTGGGTTACCCTCAAAGACTCCGGCCATTCAGAGTTTATGCCGGGGGCAGGGGGAACCCTTCCTGTGGACGACGAGGGCGTTCCTACCCAAAGCACCACCATCATCCAAAACGGCATTCTGGTCAGCTATCTCCACAACCGCGAAACTGCTGCCCACTTTGGCGTAGAGCCCACCGGCAATGCCCGCGCCTGGGAATATGCCGATGAGCCTTTGATCCGCATGCGCAACACCTTCATTGAACCCGGATCCCAAACGCTAGAGGAAATCATCGCCAGCACTCCCGATGGCTACTTCCTGGATGGGGCCAGGAACGGGCAGGCGGACTCCACGGGCGAGTTTATGTTTGGCGTGGAGCGGGCCTACCGCATTCGCGATGGCAAGCTGGCGGAGTTGCTGCGCGGTGTCACCATCACCGGCAATGCTTTTGAGGTGCTGCAATCGGTGGATGCCGTCTCGCGGGACTTCCTGTGGGACTTGGGATCCGGCCATTGCGGCAAGGGTCAACCGGCCAAGGTGGATGCAGGCGGCCCCTACATTCGCTGTCGGGCCATTGTAGGTGGGCAACAACCTGTGTAGTTATTCCCTTGGCGCTCCACAGCTAGCCCAGAGGTGAAGCCTACAGCTCGCTCTGTAAAGGGGACTGGCAGGCCGGCTCCAGGACTACCGAAAGCTGCTGGCCAGGAGCTACACAGAAACTCTGTCCTGCCGGCACGACTGACCGTGGGGGAGTTCACAGAACAGCCAATCCGTCCGCAAAAATTAGGGATCCCCTCACCTGCGGGGATCCCAGATGGGGTACTGGATCAAACCTTAGCGAGGGAAAACCACCTGGGCTCGCAACTCGCCCGGCGGGTTGGCCTGCGTGTGAATGTTGATGTAGTAAGCTCCGGCCAAAAAGCTGGAGACTTGCTCAGGGGTGAGGTTGGCTTCCAGTCGGAAATTCCCCGACTGATTGCCTGGATTCGGCAACATGTTCAAGACAAAGGCCACCGGCCCTGTGGCCTGGGCGAAAGATTGTCCTGGCTGCGGCTGAGCAATGTGAATATGTCCAGGGCCAAAGTTAGCAATGGGTAGAAGTGGGGTTGTGAGATTTGTAAAGCTTCCTTAACCGCTGAGAAACAAGACAGCAACCAGGCAAAAGCCGCAAAAAACCTCGAAAATTGAACGAGGCCGAAGGGAAAAACCGATCAACAACATGGAAAAAAGCTCCTCGGTCAGAGAACAGGCTAAATAAGGTACGTATCAGGCCAAGCTTCGGATTCATCTCTGGGTTTAAAAGACGGCGACATCACTGCTACCGAGAGACAAAAATCCCCACCCTGTGGGGGGCGGGGGATGGTGTAGACTGCACGCGGAGCAGAAATCTCTGACCGTACCTATAAAGTTGCGGAGAGGGGGAGAGGGTTCACCCAGGCACTTTCCCCAAGCTCGGTTCAGGATAGATCTGTCTATCCTCTGGCCGAGGCAGCCAAGGCGGAGTTCATGATCGGCCAGAACCAGTGGGGCCGCATCAGGATGACGGTGTCGATGACGTGGATGATGCCGTTATCGGCTTCGATGTCGGCTTGGATAACGGTGGCGTTATTGACCTCGAAAACGTCCCCTTCGATCAACAAGTCGATGGGAGATCCCTCTACCGAGCCCACACTTTGGTACTTGGCCAAATCTGCCTTTTTCAGGCGACCGGGCACCACGTGGTAACACAGGATGCGGGTCAGTTGGGGGATGTTTTGCACCAGAGTGGTGATGGTGCCAGGGGGCAGCTTGGCAAAAGCCGCATCGGTGGGGGCAAAAACGGTAAAGGGGCCGGGGCTTTTCAAAGTATCCACCAGGTTTGCCGCTTTAACGGCAGTTACCAAGGTGGAAAAGCCCTCAGCAGAGACGGCAATATCGACAATATCGGGCATGGCCGGGATCCTTTTGCTGTGAAGTTGTTGCTAACTGGATTGCTGCTCGAAAGGCTTTGGGATCATTAAAGTTGCCACGGGCTAGCGATAATTCTGATCCTGAATGTAGGCGAGGCGGGCTGCTTCCCGGATCCCATATTCCGGTCGGGTGAAGCGATTGAGTTGTCCCTCAAAATAACGGCGGTTCATCATCAAGTGCCGTGGATTTGGATCATCAAGGGGATACAAGAAAGCGGCCCTTCCCGCCTGAATCACGGCTGAGGTGACGTTGTACATGGAGCGCTGGAAGCTAACCCCCAATTGAATCAGCATGTCCTCTTCGCCGCGGCAATGCTTGCGATAATACTCCACCAAATACTGGGGCAAAAAGTGGTACATATCCTGGTGCAAGAGCGTGGGCGGGATCCCGGCGGTGCCCACCGGAAACTTATCGGCGTAGAGGATCCCGTAGTGGAAGTCCAACTGGTTGGTGGGAACTTCGTTGGCCTGGGCGTTGTAGGACTTAGTGCCGCGGAAAGGAGAGGTGCGATAAAACACGGCCTCTACATAGGGGAAGGCAGCCTCATATAGCCAGGTGAATCCTTTGGATTTGGGCACAATATCGTACCATTCTCCCCGAATACGCACGCGGTGGTAGATGGGTCGTCCGGCAATGGCGAAGATCCCGTTGACCAGAAAGTTCATCGCCTCCGGCACGCTGGTAATTTTGCCTTCATCGTAGAGATCGCTCATCTCAAAAAAGACCGGAGCCATCACCTCCCAAAACAGGCCCAACACCGAGTACATGGTGGCCTGGCGGCACAGCTCCAAAAACATATCGGGGAAGAGCTTGTATAGCCCCATCAACAAGGGGTTGCCCTGGCAATAGGCGCGGATGGCGCGGTCGGCATTTTGCTTGTATTCTTCGGAATCCATGTAGGGATCCAGCAAGCCCCCCATATCCCGGTGCCAGAGCATGGCCCGCATACATTCTTCGGCAAATTCCATGTTGATGCGGTCATGCCAGAGGTGATGCAAAATCCTGGGCAGCTTGCGCTTCAGCTCCCCCTTTTCCATAAACTCCAGCAGCTCGGGATGGGCCGTAGCCTGGCCTCGCCAAATGCGCAAATCCGCGTTATCCCCCGCGTAGTGGTTGGCCAGCTTCAGATACTCTTCAGGAATGATGAACTTGAAAAAAGGCAAGGGATCCACAAACACCTGCTCGGCAATGTAGAGCAGATCCCGCCAGTAGAAATCCATTGGCACGGCATAGGCTTTGTAGAGGCCGATAATTTGCATCAGGTTTTCCGGCGTATCTGGCAGCATGGATCCCCCTGCCTCCAGGCGGTGGACTATATCCGCAAAAGGATGGGTAGAAGGGGGCAGCTTGCGGGCTGTGAGGGTTGTCGTCATAGAAGAAGTCTCCAACTCTTCAAAAGTTCTGGCTCCTTGAGGTCATTCCCTGGGATCTCAATTCCTGGAAGTTTCCCGCTTGCCTGGATCGGCTCCAGAGAGGGTGATGGGGGCAAGGTCACCGGCTGATGCCAAGATAAGCGTTTGGGCCTGAGCCACCTGGGTGGATAGGGTAAAGGCCAACGGTTGCGGCCATTTCACCAGGCTCATGGGCTGGATCCCAAACCAAACGATCAAGGCCGTCAAAATCAGCCCTGGGATCCGCTCCCAGCCATGCACGCGCGGGTAGTAGGCGGTGCGGTTGTCCAACCTGCCAAAGCAGGTGCGGTTCAGCAAAATCACAAAGTACACCGCCGTCAAGCCGGTGCCACAGATGCTGATCAAAGTGGGCAGAGGAAAATCTTGGTAGCTGCCCTGGAAGATCAAAAACTCCGCCACAAAGCCCACCAGGCCAGGGATCCCGGCGCTGGCCATCCCCCCCAAGATGAGCAGGGCGCTCACTGTGGGCAAGCCTCGCAAGGGGTTGAGCAGGCCGTTGAGCACATCCAGATCGCGGGTTCCCACTTTGCGCTCCACCAAGCCCACCAAATCGAACAGCAGCGCCAAGATGAGACCGTGAGAGACCATCTGCACCATCGCCCCGGTCAGGCTAATGGGGGTGGCTGCCGCCATGCCCAGCAAGATGTAGCCCATATGGCCGATGGAGCTGTAGGCCACCATGCGCTTGATGTCTTTTTGGGCGATGGCTGCCAAAGCCCCGGACAACACGGCAATGGCTCCCCACCAGGCTAGGATCCCGCCCAGGTCGGCCCAAGCTTGGGGAAACAACTGCAGCCCAAAGCGAAACAGACCGTACGTGCCTAACTTGGAGAGGATCCCTCCCAGGAGGATGGCCACTGGCGGCGACGACTCCCCGTATGCATCAGGCAACCAGGTGTGGAAGGGGATCAGCGGCATCTTAATGCCGAAAGCCACGATCAAGGCCAACAGCGTCAAGGTCTGGGCAACAGGGCTGAGAGAGGTGATGCGGATCTCCAGCAGCTCAAAGCTATGGGGATCCCCCAGCCAGTAGATGGCCAAAAAGGCCCCCAACAGAAAGATGGCGGAAACGGCGGTGTAAATCAAAAACTTGATGGCAGCATAATCCCGCTTGGGGCTGCCCCAAATGGAGATGAGCAGGTAGATCGGGATCAGCACCAGCTCGTAAAACAAGAAGAACAAAAGCAGGTTCTGGGCAACAAAAGCCCCGTTGACCGACCCGCTCATGAACAAAATGCAGCCGTATAAGAGGTTGGGCCGCTTCACCTCTGGCTCAGCTGTCAGCACCGCAATCAGCGTGAGCAGCCCATTCAAAGCCACCATCAGCAGGGAAAACCCGTCCAGGCCCAGGGAGTAGCTCAGCCCAATTGCCGGGATCCAATCCCACCGCTGCACCCACTGCAGCCCTTCCGCTTGCAGGTCAAAGTTGGCAAACAGCAGCAGCGAGATCCCCAGCAGGATCCCGGCCAAGGCCACCGCCAGCTTTCGCCCCCCCAAGCCTAAGAACAGGAGCAGGGATCCCAAGATCGGCAACACAATCAAGGCACTCAGCATGGTCTTTTCCCTCTTTATCTAAGGACTCCGTCCCGCTACCTTGCCCAAGCCTAGAGAATCAGCCAGCCCAGCAGGGCCACCCCCACCACAATCGTCAGCACGTAGGCTTGCAACTGGCCAGAGGTGGTGTATTTCAAAACCTGTCCACCCGCCAATACCGCCAAGCTGGTCAAATTTACCAAGCCGTCTACCACATAGCGGTCGAACAAGGCTGTAACCTCAGAGATGATGCGTACCGCAAACACCACACTGGCCCGGTAGAGCTTGGGGGTGTAGAAGTCGTTGGCCAACAAATCCTGCCAGTCGGCCAAGAAGGCCCAGTCCACCGGTCGTCGCTGCGGACGCAGATACAGCCAGGCTCCCAAGGCAATGCCTGTCAAGCTGGATCCCGTCATTACCCCAACAGGGATCCCTTCCAGAGCGGGAATCAGACCCAGCGTCGCCAGGATCATGGGCATGTGCAGCGCCACCCCCATCGTGACCGTCATGGGCAGCATCATCGGCCAATGCACCTCCGGCGAACGCTCGCTCATCTGCTGCGGCTTGCCCCCCCAAACAAGGCCAAATACCCGCGTTAGCCCCAGCGCCGTCACCGCATTGGTAACCAGCACGACTGCCGCCCACAACCCCTGCCCCGATTGCACCAACTGCTGCCACAGATCCGTCAGCACCCAAAAGGAACCGAAAGGCGGCAAAGCGATGATTCCAGCCATCCCGGTCAAGAAGCACAGCCCCGAGATAGGGCGCCGCGACCACAAGCCTCCTAGATAGCGCAGATCCTGGGTAATGCTGTTCCAGATCACCGTGCCCGGAGCCATCACCAACAGAGCCATGGCCGGAGCATAGGTCAGCAGCAACCCATAGGCTTGCTGGGGATGACCGGTGCCCACCGCCACAAAGATCAAGCCCATGTAGGCGCTCACCAGATAAGACAGGGCCCGCTTGGCGTCGATCTGGGCCAAAGCCACCAGGGATCCCCCCACCGCCGTCAAGCTGCCGATAGTCAGCATCACCTTCAGCACCGTTGGGGAAAGCTCATAGAGGGGTTGCAGGCGAATCAACACCCAGGCCCCCGTGCCCACCACCACTGCGTTCCGCAAAATCGAGGCCGGGATCGGCCCTTCCATCGCCTCATCTAGCCACAGGTGCAATGGGAACTGGGCACACTTGCCCACCGGGCCGGCCAGCAACCCCAGCCCCACCAGCGCAATCAAGGTCGGATCCACAGTGACAGATCCTGCCTGCACCGCCTCTGCCCAGGCCGCCAAATCCTCAAACTCCCAGGAGCCGGTCAGGGGATAGATGGCGATTACCCCCATCAAGAGCAACAGGTCGCCGATGCGCTTGGTTAAAAAAGCATCCCGCGCTCCCGTCACCACCAGCGATTGGTTGAACCAAAAGCCCACCAACAGGTAAGTGCCCAGGGTCAAAATCTCCAGGATCACGTAGCTGAAAAAGAGGGAGTCGCACAAAGCCAAGGCACACATCCCCCCCTCAAACAGGCCCAGCAGGGAGAAAAACCGCGCCCAGCCCCAGTCCATTTCCATGTAGCCAAAGCCGTAGATCTGGGCCACCAGGTTCAGCCCCGTCACCACAGCGCAGGCCCCCAGAGTTACCGATGACACCTGCAGCGGCAGCTCTAACATCAGATCCCCCACCTGTAGCCAGGGCAACCGAATGACCTGCGCCGGCTGATCCCAAATTGCCACCAGCGCCCCCACGCTGTGCAGGAAGGCCATCAACGTCAAGAGCGCATTCAGATAACCTGCCGGACGTGGTCCCGTGCGCCGGGTGATTCCTGGGGACCAGATCAGCGCTCCCGCCCACGCCACCAAAGCGTAGAGGGGAATCAGCCATGCAGTTGTGACCAGCCCGTTCAAGCTCATAATCCTCCTTCGGCCAGGGATCTTGGCCAAACTGGAACACTTGCTGAGATCCTGTAAAAAATCTTAAGCAGCATCTTAGCTGCAAATTAGGATAGATAAAAATTGAACTTTCCGATAAAAACTATAGACAAAAATCTATAGTTCAAGCAGGGGGAGCAGAATAACCTCTGTCGTTGTCACCCCCTCACTCTCTAAAGCGTAGATGGAAATGAACCCCTTGGGAACCTAAGGATTTGCGATTGTTTGGACACAGGGAATGATCAAGAAAACTGGGTTTAGCGCTCCGCACCGCCAAAGCGAAGGCCTACGGCCCGCTGTCGCGACAGAGCGGCTTTGTGTTATGGTACGGGTTGATCTCCGCCAACTTGAATATGGCGCAGTGTCAATAAAAAGTGTCTGGGAGTTCATCCCAGTAGTTGGGGCTATGGCATCCGCTAACGCAAACACGACCCCGTCCACCCCTTCTCCCAAGGTTGCTGCTCAAGCTGCTGTGAAATTGCCGAGAAGACTGAGAACAACGACTTAGAAGGGCGTCTTGACTTTGGGTTGCTTGACCTTTAGCTCGCGAAGCCGTTTCAACATCTTCTGGAAATACTCCGCCAGGTAATCCTCAAGCGAGGTCAGAGAGGCCAGTTCAATCCCCAAGGTTTCGCATACAGGCGTCATATCGGCGTGCATGGGTTCTTTGGCCGCGATCACCTCCACAAACGCCAGCCGGTCGGCAATGTTCCAGCTCCACTGAAAAAACTGCGCCACCTTGCGCGCCCCTCTCAGCAGTCCCAGCGGCATGGTGCTGACTTTGGCCTTTTTGCCGGAGAGCTGCTCGCACAAGGCAATGACTTCTCGAGCCGTCCAAGCCTTGGGCCCCACCAAGGGAAAGATTTGCTGCTTGGCAGCTTCTACAGTGAGAGCTCGCACCGCAAACCGGGCAGCATCCAAGGTGTCCAGGTAGGCCGTCGGCACGCCCTCGCCGGTTACCCAGACGATTTGTTCTTCCAAGATGGGGATGGCGTACTGGCCAATCAACCCCTGCATAAAGCCCGCTGGCCGGAAAATGGTGTAGGGCATCTGGGATCCAACCAAATACTTCTCAATGTGATGCTTGAAATTCATCAGGGGCACATTGGGATACTCGTGGTGAGCGCCCATGATGGAGAAAAAGATAAAATGCCCTACCTGGGCAGCCCGTGCCGCATTGATCAGGGCAACTTTGCCATCCCAGTCCACCTGACGGGCGCTGAGGGTATCGGTCACCCGCACCGTGGCACAGTCGATCACCGCCTCGATGCCTTCCATGGCGGAGTTGAGGGTGCTGGGCTGAAGCAGATTTCCCACCTTCAGGTGAGCGCCCCATTCACTTAAGAAAGCAGCCTTTGCCGGATTTCGCACCAGACAGGTGACTTGGTGTCCCTCTTCGATGGCTCGGCGTACCACTTGACGGCCCAGCGTTCCCGTCGCCCCCACAACCAGCACGTTCATAAAATTATCATTTCTTAACCTTAGGCTTAGTCTATCAGACCGACACAGCTCCCAACACAATCCAACACAACTTTGAGGCAGCGACTTTGAGGCAGCGACAAAATGGGGATCCTCTGCCAAGCCGGCTTTGAGGGATCCCTAGAGTTAGGTACTGAGAAAGCGTTCAGCCGGCCAGCTCGTTCATGCGTTGCGCCAAGGTGAAGTCCAATTCCGTAATGCCCCCGGCATCGTGGGTGGTGAGATCCACCCGCACGCGGTTGTAGACATTGCTCCATTCGGGGTGGTGCCCCATGCTTTCGGCCACCAAGGCCACACTGCTCATCCAGCCAAAGGCTTCGACAAAGGAACCAAACTGAAATTGGCGATGCAGCTTTCCCTCCCGCAAAGACCAGCCCGGCAGATTTTCCAGCTTGGCCTGGATCTCGGCTTCACTGAGTTTGACAGGTCTGGACATGGGCGTTCCCTCCGATCGATGCCATCGTTTTCATCACGCTTTCATCAAAGGAGCAACTGAGAGCGGATCCCGGCTTATTTACAAAACTTCATAACCTTTTGGTTCTGCCACGCCAGCGGCGCCGAGGGGTTTGTACAGCCAGTAGCCTTGCACGGAGAAATGGGCCCGCTTGTAGAAATTGAGGGCAGCCTGGTTATGGCGATAAACCTGCAGGGTAATGGCAGCTAGCTGCTGCTGGGATCCCCAGCGTTCCACCTGTTGCATCAAAGCTCTGCCCAGGCCCTGCCGGCGATGGGCGGGATCCACCCAGAGCAAAAAGACGTAGGCCACCCGCCGATGGGTGGCTTGATCGGTGGAGATGCCGGCCCAAACACAGCCCACCGGCTCTGCAGTTTCTTCTTTCAAGATCCACCAGCAAGGGGTGCGGGGTGGGTCGAAGAGGCGATCCAGCGTCTCTTCTAGGTGATCCCAGTTGCTTTGCTCTGGAAAAGATTCCTGCAACGTGGCCTGCAATCCTCGTCGCACCCAGGGCCGATCCCAGGCTGAACCAATGCGCCAACGGTAACCGGCGGGCAAAGGGATCCCTTGTTCAGCCATCCTCAGGCATTTGCAGAAAGGGCCACAGGCGTTGTTTCTTCTAGGGGGGCAGGCTGGGCCATATCCTCCGGCAGAAACGAGCGAATGCTCACCACCACCAGGGTAAACAGAAACACCAGCAGGATGAGAGCGGGAAAGATATATTGCCGCAGGATGCTCATGCTTCTACATAATCATTTCAAGTTTCTACAGCATAGCGTGCAGGGAGGGATCCCTGGGCACCTTTTCGGATCATCCTCATCTCAATCCCTATCAACTGACCCTGGGGGATCCCATGCGTTAATAAGGTGAGAAAGTGTAGCCTATGATTCCAAAGTGAGGTTGGCTGTGCATTAAGGTCGAGCGTAGTTGTGGGTCATCCGCCCCACCTGATCCCACTGCTGCGCGACGCGAGCGGAGAATCCATGAGCACTCCCAATCGCCCCTTGAAGACCCTTGGGATCCCTCCCAATGCCTGGGCTGTGAATGCCGAAATGGCCGACCTCACCCGTCCGCCCTTGGATCCCCGGCCCATCCTGCTGCCCACCTCCAGCAAAACCCTGCGCTTGGATCTGGCCAAAGCGGCGCTGCTGGTGATCGACATGCAAAACGACTTTTGTCATCCCGACGGTTGGCTGGCCAGCATCGGCGTCGATGTCACACCTGCACGGGCTCCCATCGGCCCTCTAAAAGCCCTGCTGCCCCGCCTGCGACAAGCTCAAGTGCCGATTGTGTGGGTGAACTGGGGCAATCGCCCTGACTTGCTCAACATCAGCGCCGGCTTGCAACATGTGTACAACCCCACCGGAGAAGGGGTGGGACTCGGGGATCCCTTGCCCAAGAACGGGTCTCTGGTTCTCACTCACGGCAGTTGGGGTGCGTCCGTAGTGGAGGAGTTGGAAGTCAAACCCGAGGATATCTGGGTGGACAAGTTCCGCATGAGCGGCTTTTGGGATACGCCTCTCGATAGCATTCTCAGAAACCTGGGGCGCACCACCCTCTTTTTTGCCGGCGTGAACATCGACCAGTGCGTCATGACCACGCTGCAAGATGCCAATTTCCTCGGCTACGACTGCATTTTGCTGGAAGACTGCGCCGCCACCACCTCTCCTGAATACTGTTTGCTAGCTACCCTCTACAACGTCAAGCAGTGCTTTGGCTTTGTCGCCTCCTCCTCAGATTTGCTCGCGGCTCTCCCCTGTTAGCACTTGCCCACTATTCACCCCTCATCTCTTGAGCGGAGGATCCGGATGCAAACGCTTTCCCGCTGCGTGATCCCAATTGTTAAAACCCCTGCCGATTATCAGGCTTTTCGCATCAGCCCCCACGATACCAATCGCCTGGCCATCGTGTTCGATCCTTCTCATGCTCAGATTTCTCTAACCTTTTGTGTGGAGATCTTCGATGAGGGAGGCAAAACCCCTCCAAATCGCCATCAAATGGCTGTGGAAATGTTTTTTGTTCTCAAGGGGGAAGGCCTGGCCATTTGCGATGGAAAAGCGGCCCCCATCAAAACTGGAGATAGCATTCTGGTACCGCCGACCGGTGTACATGAAATCCACAATACCGGCCCAGGCCGCCTCTACGCCCTCTGCTTCATGGTGCCCAACGAAGATTTTGCCGAGCTCATCCGCTCCGGCACTCCTGCGGACTTGGATGAGGAGGATTTGCAGGTGCTGTCGGGGGGCTGGAGAAGGGCATTTGCTGAGGCTTAGGCCTCAATGGCTCTGGGAGCTGTAGAGGTTGGAAGTCAGGGGTACTGATACATTCACGCTGAACTCTCCTGAACAT
>NZ_JANSIH010000013.1:0-12105 GCF_047462075.1 Synechococcus sp. R55.2 | reverse complement strand
GGAACGCTACTGGACTCCGGAAGAGTTTGCCGAGCTGGGCCAGATAGCCCGTCGGATGGGGTTTCGCCAGGTGCGCTCGGGGCCATTGGTGCGCAGCTCCTACCACGCTGCTGAAATGGTTGAGAACTAGGCGAGAAAACCTGGCAGGGAGGTTGTGCGGTCTGATACAGCCGGTCTTCCCTGTTCAATCAAGGCACGCAAGCCCGCTTCCAGGCCAAACGCTTGTGCTGCAAACTGGCTGAGCACCTGCGGCGCCAGGGATCCCAGGCGGTACAAGCTGATCCCCGCCACCAGACCCGGCAAAAGGCCGTTGCCCCAGTCTCCCCACAGCCAGGAACTTACTCCTTCTGCTAGCAGCAGCAAAGCCCCATTGAGCAGCAGCGGTCGCCACAGCCCCTCGCGAAAGGAGACCAGCCCCCTCCACAAGGCCGTCCGGGGTAGGTGAAGCCGCACTCCCAAGCCCAACAGCCAAAGGCCATCCAGCAGTGGGGCCAACAGCAAATCCAACCCCAGCGGAGCCAAGCCCACCACAATCCCCTTGCCAAGGGCGAAAATCCTGCCCCATTGCTCCACAAAGGGGGCATGGTGCTGCCACTGTTTTTCCAGAATCTGGGCCTGAACCCGGTCCAGCCGCTTCAACACATTCAAAGCCAGGAGGGATCCCGCCTCGGTTTGCAAAATCTGCAGAATTCGCCCCCGCAAGGCTTCAATTTGGGGTGCAGGCCGTTCCCATTCCAAAGTAATGCGGCCATCCGGCCAGTGGGTGCGGACTTTCAGAGGTTTTGGGCAAGCGGCCACGGTCAAAATCTCCTGCGGCGATACCCAGCCTAGGTGGCGGCTGATCTGGGCACAAATGGCCTGCAACTCCGCTTCGGAGTAGAGATCGCATTTGTTCAACACCAGCAGGATGGGCTTGTATAGAGTGCGCAGCTCCGAGAGAGCTTGGTATTCCAACTGGGTCAGGTCGGTGGCGATGACAAACACGATCAAATCCGCCGAGCGGGCCACATCCCAGGCCAACTGTTCGCGGGCTTCTCCTTCCACTTCGTTCAAACCCGGAGTATCCACCAGCCTCACCCGCCAAGGGATCCCTGGCTCCGGCTGCCACAGCAGGGATTGGGGCTGCTGAGTGACCCCATTGAGGGGGCCCACCTTCAATCGCTCCTCGCCGGTTAGGGCGTTCAGGACGGCCGACTTGCCACGGTTGACCAGCCCAAACACCGCAATGGAAAACAGCCGCGCGGTGAGGCGCTTGCGCAAAGTGGATAGAGCCCTGAACTCCGGTTGTAAATCCCGACGGCTGGCCAGAGATTGCCAATGATCCCAGCACCTTTGCAAAACGGTTTCGGCTTGGGTCAAGGGAGTGGTCATAGACAGGGGCAATGGACTAACCCTCACTCTAGAGGGAATTGCCCCTCAGGGCTAGCCGTTTCTCCCCCCCAGCGTGGGGAATCCAAACCCCACAAAATAGGGCATGATCACCCTAGGGTTCCGCCGAATCTCCTATGCTGTACCGCCTTCCCCAATCTCTGAAATGGCTTCGTGTGGGTGGATCCCATCGTTCTAAGCAAGAGCGCCAGATCGTGCGCAGCCTGCTGGCCTTTGCTGGGGCGCTGCTGGTTATGGATGTTGTGCTTCTAAGTACTCTTCGTTAGTTCAATTGGCTTGCCTGAGTGGTTTTTGGGATGCGCACCCACCACAAATGGCGTCGAAAGGCGTCTTGAATAGCGTTTGGGGTTGACCGAGCAGCTTGGGAGATTTCTATTCCGAATTGCAGCTGGCGAACCCAGTCTCCCCTCCCTAGTTGCGGGAGAGGGGCTGAGGGCAGTCGCATTCGCGTGGCAGATCGGAGACCAAAAGTAGCACCGAGCACCAGGGGAAAGCCAACGAAGCTTTCTCTGCCCGCTGCAGGAGAGGCGGAATAACTGTAACTCTGGCGGGGAAAGGAATAGGATGCTACATTCTGTCTTCCTTGCAGGAGCTTAATCTTGCTCTCAACATCTCTACATGCTACAATTCGCCCTGTGCCAAGAAGTTTTGAGGTAAGCGCTATTCATGCTAAGTACACGAGCAAGCCATGGAAAATTCTAAAGCTGAGGCTCTACAGCCGCGAGTTCTCTTAGTATGGCAAAATGCGGTGGACTACCTCACATTCCCGGTTTTTTCCAATAAGCAGGTAACCCTGTGTCCGGGATGGGCAGCGAAGGGGTGTGGCCTTAACTTTTACAGCATTCCTCAGGGGCTGGTTGAGTGCCCCTTGGGAGACTACGATCTTTACGAGTTTGTGCATCGTTCGAATTAGATTGAAGATAAAGAGTTTGATTTAGTAGTAGTTAACTCTTCTATTTTCGACTCATGTAAACCTTTCAACACCAAAAAGTTCGGCTGTCCAACAGTTTTGTTATCTGGAGATACCCATTGGGTATCTCCTCTATGTGGTCACGGAATAGCACCTATTAACTATCTCTTAAATTACTGCAGCCAAGAGAACTTTGACTATGTAGTCACTACTTACAATCGGCAGCATCTACACTGGTTTGTTTCAGCAGGGATCCAAAATGCGGCGTGGCTGCCTTTGATGAATATGTACGTGGTCACTCATGAGTGGGTAGAGACAAGAGAAAACAGAATTGCTTTCCTTGGCCAAATCGGTGGCTTTCACCCAAGGCGCTCTTTCCTGATCAATGCTCTGAGAGAAGCGGGTTTGCCTTTGATTGCTAAGTCAGGAACTAGAGAAGAGGGAGCTCATTTATTTGCCCACTCCTTGATCTCTTTTAACTGTAGCCTAAATGGCGACATTAACTTGAGGAACCTTGAAATTATCTCTGCAGGGGGCTTTCTATTGACAGATCGCCTTTCATTTGCATCTGGTTTTGATGAGTACTTAGTTCCCGGACTATATTGCGATACCTACAACTCTTATTCGGAGCTAGTAGAAAAGATTAAGTTTTACTTAGAGAACCCTGAATCAGCAATAGAGATTGCCAAAAGAGCTTATGAGAAGTTTTTTACCGACTGGCATCCAAAGTATCGAATGGCCGATCTAATGAATTGGATATTTAATGGAGAGCTGCCCGATTTTTACGCAGCAAAATCTGATCCCCGCTTTCTTATCAGCACCTCCTCTAGGGATTTGATAAACACACGTCTGGCTATTTACGAGTCTGCTCAGGAGCTACATCGACTGCAGGAGCAGCCAAAGGTGCTCGTTGGCCGGAACTGTCCTCCAGTGATTGTGGCCGATTTGCTAGACCTGCAGAGGTTAGATCTCTATGTTGAGCCTGGTTTCCCCCTATCTGATCTCCCAAGCGATGGAAAAATCCTGTCTCGTCTCCACGTAGCCAATATAAACTCTTATGTCAAAGAAAAGTGGGATCTTCTTATTGTAAAGACAGACGACCAATTGACAAAATTCGGTTTTGTTTTTCCTCTAGATTTGTCTTTATTTTAGGAAGTGAAAATCAAATTGCTTTCTCCAACACAAAGGACTTATTTACTTAGTCGGCTGTTAATAGAAGAATGGGAACTCTAATCCGTCAGATACTTCACGATAGGATTTAGCCTACAAGAAATCCACAAGCAGGAATCGGGGGAGCAGCAGCTTACCGGGGTATCCAGACCCAGGCCTGCCTTCTATCCTGCTCGACTGGAACTCTTGTACTTAACTCTCCAAAGGGGCTTTAACAGGCAAAAAGCTGCCCGGGATCCCTTGTGCTGCGAGGGCAAGCCGCCGGGGATGGGGGCCGGATCGGGAATAATGGAAGCGGCCCCAGCCGGGAGAGCTGGGTTTTCCCCGCGCTGAGGTCGTTGTTTCCCTTCTCTTGAGGCCGGCTATGGTTTTGCAGGAGGCGGCGGGCGTGCCCCGCATCAACGCGCGCGAGTCGGATGTTTTCGACATTTTCAACCTGAAGCATTATCTCGGCCCTAACCCCTATCTCAATACAGCCGCTTTCACCTTCGACTTTGCCCTTACCCAGTGCCCACAGCCGCTGCCCATTGATGTCTACCTGTCCAAGGTCTGCTTCCATTTCCCCCAGTTGCAGGAGGGATCTTATCCTTCCTACGCCCACTTGTTTGCCCGGCTGGTGACGGAGGTGAACCGGTTGCAGATGGATCTCCACTTGCAGAAGTGGAGCTGTCACCTGTTTCCAGAGTATGTGCGCATCGCGGTGCAGACCTTGCATGGCCGTACCACTCGTGCCGCGGTTTATTTTGCTTGGGATTGGCTGGAAGCCATCGCCCAAGGGGAGCCCTTCGACGTTGAAGGGGAGATGCGCCGCCTGCAGCAATTGTTTCGCAACTCGGTGTACGGCGGGCCGACGGTCTATGCCCTCCTGCGGGCTGCTCACGAACGCGGGATCCCTACCTACTACCTATGGGATGAAGGGGTGATGCAGTATGGCTATGGTCGCAACCAGGTGCGAGGGGTGGCCACCACCTTTCACTGCGACAGCCATCTCGACTCTGACTTCACCACCCGCAAAGACGATTGCAAAGCCTTTCTGGCGGCGCAAGGGTTCCCCGTGCCCCAGGGAGAGGTGGTCGCCTCTTTGGCAGAAGCTTTGCAGCAAGCGCAAGAAATCGGCTATCCGGTGGTGCTCAAGCCGGTGGCCGGCCACAAGGGGATAGGGGTAACAGCAGGCATTCAAACCCCAGAAGAACTGGCCTTTGCCTACGAGGTAGCCGTGGCAGCCCTTCCCCCTGAGGAGCCCATCCGGCTGATCCTGGAAAAGCATCTGCAGGGCACCGATTTTCGCCTGTTGTGTGTGGGAGGCCGCTTTGTGGCGGCCACGGAACGACGCCCCGCCTCAGTGACGGGAGATGGCCAAAGCACCATCGGGCAGCTCATCGAGCAGGCCAACCGGGATCCCGTCCGTTGGGATACCCCCACTTCTCCCCTGGGGCCGATCCAATGGGATGAGGCAATGGAGCGCTTTCTGGCAGAGCAAGGCTTGACAGTGGACAGTGTGCTGGAACCGGGGCGGACGGTCTATCTGCGCAAGGTATCCAATCTCTCGGCGGGAGGAGTGAGCCGCGATGTCACGGCCACCGTCCATCCCGACAACGTGGTTTTGGCCCAAACCATTGCCCAGCAGTTCTCGCTGGTGTGCTTGGGCATCGATGTCATTGCCCCCAGCCTGGAGCGCTCCTGGAAGGAGGGATCCCTGGGGATCATCGAGATCAATGCTGCGCCAGGTGTGCTCATGCACCAAAAACCTGCCATTGGCGCGGGAGTGGATGTGCCGGGGGCAATCCTCGACCATCTGTTTCCCAAGACGGCCCGCATCCCGATTTTGACCTTTAACCGCCTCACCTTGGCGGAGGCGCACACCTTGGTGGAGCATATTTTGTCCCACCGCCCCAACGCATGTGTGGGATCCGTCTGTCGGGAGGGCGTGCTGCTAAACCACAGCTCTAGACCCCTGCAGGGCAGCCTCTTTCGCCAGGTGAAAACCCTGCTGCGCCATCCCCAACTGGATCTGCTTTTGGCGGAAGCCGACGAAGAGACCCTGGAGCGGGAGGGCTTGGCCTACGAAGGCAGCGATCTGGTGGTGCTGCGGGATCCCTCCGATCAAGAGCTGCAAACCCTGAAACGGGATCTCAACCCCGGCGGCGCCCTCTTCCTGCAGCGGGGATCCACCCTAACTTTGACGGTGGCGGGCCAGGCGGAGCGATTTGAATTGCCGGGGACAGACCTTCAGATGGGGATCCTGCTGCGCTCCATGACCCTGCGGATCATCTGCAGAACCATTAGCCAGATGCTGAAGAACTGGTCTGGCTGAGGGGTTTTGGATTTTCTTCAGATTCTTGTAAAAGGGTAGGCAAAACAAGGGATCCCTGCTGGGGAAAAAGGCCGGCCAGCCGGTCAGCTCTACACCCCTCGGAAAGAAGCGCTATCATAGAATTCCGTCGAATAAACTCCCTTCGTAAAACCTCGCGAGGCAGATCGGATGGATTGGGTAGAAAAGGTGCTGGAAAAGATCCGGGAATGGGTGGAACGTGTGATCGACACCCTGCTGGGGAACCCCCAGCCTCAACCTGCTCCCATTCCGGTAGAAGATGGATCCCATCGTCGTCGTTAATCCGACTGCCATTGCCCCCGGCGGCGAGCCTCTCAGCCTCTTGGTACTGCATGGCCCCAACCTCAACCTGCTGGGGGTGCGAGAGGTGGGCATCTACGGCTCAGTATCCCTAGAGCAGATCGATCAGGCTCTGCATCGGCAGGCAGAAATGCTAGGGGCGAAGCTGGAGATTCTCCAGTCCAACCATGAGGGGGTGCTCATCGATGCCATTCACCGTGCCCGCCAGCAGCATGTCGGCATTCTGATCAACCCTGGGGCCTATACCCACACCAGCATTGCTCTCCGAGATGCCATTGCAGCCGTAGGATTGCCCACTGTGGAAGTCCACCTAAGCAACATCCATCGCCGCGAGCCCTTCCGCCAGCACTCTTACATCGCCGCCGTAGCGGTTGGGCAAATCAGTGGTTTTGGGGCACAAAGCTACCTGTTGGGACTACAGGCTCTGGTGCAACACCTGCGCCTGCAATCTGTGTAGGTGCCCTCAGCTCTCCAGGAACTCCTGCACGGCTGTGCGAATAAAAGCTTCATCCTCGGGGTTTTGATGAGGATTACCGGCCCGGTGCCCCCAAATGGAGGGGATGATCTTGTAAACCGCGTTCGGGATCCATTCTGCCTCAGCCCGACAATCTTCTGGGGTGAAGTACAGATCCGTTTGGGCGGGCATCACCAATGTTTGGGCCTGAATTGCCCTTAAAGCTGCCCGATAATCTCCCCGGTGAATGGGGTTGTCGCTGATATCGCAGCGGATCCAAGTTTCGATCATCGATAGCAAATTCTGCGGATCCCGGCGGCGGTAATTGGCCTCCCAGCCTCGCTCTAGATAATCTTCGAGAGAGGCATACCCCAAGGATTCATAGCATTTTTGGTTGAAAAAAGGTTGGGAAACAGCCCAACTGGCGTAGATGTGGGCAAAAGCTCGCAGACCCCGCTCTGGGACACCCGTAAATCGACGACCGTTCCAGGCGGGATCGGCAGTTAGGGCTGAGCGCAAACTCTCCAGAAAAACCCGATTGTGAACTGTGGTCTTGGCGGTGCCACAGAGGGCTACGATCCGTTCCACCCGCTCAGGAAACAGGGATCCCCAGTGATAGGCTTGCTGAGCCCCCATCGACCAGCCGTAGATCAGGCGGATGCGTTCGATCCCAAAGTGTTGGCGAATCAGGCTCTCCTGCAGGCGCACATTGTCCCAGTGGCTAAACCAGAAGCCATCTTCCCGCAAGCCACAGGCTGGATCGTTGCTGGGGGAAGTGGAAAGGCCATTGCCCAGCATATTGGGAATGAGGATAAACCACCGCTGCGGGTTGAGGATGCCGTCGGGACGAATCAGCCACTCCAGGTCGGGATGCTGAGCCCCATAGGAGGTGGGGTAGAGGATCAGGTTGTCTTTTCGGGGGGAAAGAGTCCCGTAGGTGGCGTAGGCGAGCGTGATTTGGGGCAGTTGGATCCCGCACTGTAGCTGAAAATCGTTCAGGCTCCAGGTGTAGTGAGTCATGCCTGAAATTGTTCAATCACCTGACGATGAACCCGCACATACCCCTGCCCTAGATGAGCCAGATGGGGCTTGAGGTATTGATGGGCATCGGCCAAAGCATGAAATGGAATGGAGGGGTAAAGGTGATGCTCAGCATGGTAAGGCATATTCCACATCAAAAAGCGGATTGGCCAAAGGGTAAGGGTGGTACGGGTATTGGAGAAGGGATCCTCGGTTTGGCTACAGCCTGTGTGCTCTGCCAGCAAAATGAAGCGCAAGATCGGCTGCCCTACCGCCAAAGGCAACAGCCACAGCCACACTATCCAGGGATCCCCCAGCAGAAGGGAGAGCAAGCTCCCAAGGCCGTAGACCCCTAGCTGCAACCGCACCGAACGAATGACCTCTTGGCGGGCCGATTCAGGAATGTAGGGATAGCCTTGCAACTGGCCGCTGGCTATGCGGATGTAGGTCTTCACCTTGCCGATCCACCAAGTCAAGCCGCTCAGCTCGAGCAAATACTCCGGCCAGCTCTGGGGTTTGGGATCCTCCAGCTCCGGATCCTTGCCCGGAATCTGGGTATAGCGGTGGTGCCATTTGTGGTATCGGCGATAAAAAGTGCTGTTGTAAAATGAGAGCAAGCCCGCCACCCAGGCTACCCCGTCATTCAGTTTTCGGCTGGAAAAAGCGGTGCGGTGTACACATTCGTGCAAGGCAGCAAACATCGTCGCCAAACTGGCCCCGTAAACCACCAGCGCCGGCAGGGCAATCCAGCCATTGACACCTTTCTGGGTCACCCACAGGCTGCCACTCACCGCCATCACCGCCAAATGTCCCAAAAGCTGCCGGAGCCCGGCTGAATTGGAGCGGACATTCAGTTGTCTGAGGCGCTCGCTCGGGATCAACCGTTGCGGATCCGGCAAAATCGGTGTTGTCTCGACAGCCATGGCCTGTTCTTGTGAGCTACGAGAATGGATAGAAGTTATCCAATATCAAACCGAGGCCAGACCTTTCCGCCTGTGTCCAAGACAACAAAACCCTGGACCAAACTCCTAACCATGACTGCGGGGATCCGGCTGACTGGGGAGGGCGCGCCTGCCCCGCTCCAGCTCAGACACCGGCCCGATGTTGGTCAACTGCAGGGGCTGTCCAGTTGCCAGAGCCAACACATTGGCTCGCAGAATCGACGGCGGCTGTTCGCCAATCGCCGATCCCAGCACTTCTCCCTGCCGATCCAAAAACAGAAAATGAGGGATGCCGTTCACCCGGTAGCGGCTCAGCTCCGGCAGCCACTTGGGATTATCCACATTGAGCATGACAAAGTTGACTTGATCGGCAAATTCCTTTTTGAGATTGGCCAGGAGGGGCGCCATCGCTCGGCAGGTGGTGCACCAATCGGCGTAGAACTCCACCAAAGAAGGCTTGCCATTGGCCTGAGCTTGCTCCCAAGGTATGGCTTCTTGGGCTAGAGCCTCTAGGTTGCTGCCCGCCTGACGACCCTGGCTGGCCAAAAACAAACCCACCGCTAAGAGCACAGCTGCCGCGGCAACCAGCCCGTTGCGCAACCGTTTTGCCCAGTCTTCCTTCATCTTTCCTCACCTTGCCATCCGCTGGATCTGACCTCAGCCCTCGCCTTCACCGTTTTAGCATCCCACCCTGTCCCACCGGTTCCGGCCAGAACCGGGTCTATGCCATCCCACGATCTTGGGCCGGGATCCCGGCTGGAGAAGAGGGCCAGGTGAGCGATAATGGGTGCGGCGTTTGCACCGATGGCTCAGCGATGCGCATCTCCTTGAAGTGGCTGCGAGAACTGGTGGATTTCCAACTTTCACCTGAAGAACTGGGAGAGGCCCTCACCCTGGCGGGGTTTGAAGTGGAAGAGATCGAAGACCGCCGCACCTGGGCAGATGGGGTGGTTTTGGGCAGGATCCTGGCTGCCGAGCCTCACCCCAACGCCGACAAGCTGCAGGTTTGCCAGGTGGATTTGGGATCCGATCGGCCTGCCACCATTGTCTGTGGAGCCGCCAACGCCCGCCCTGGGATCCTGGTAGCAGTGGCCACGCCCGGCACCCATTTGCCCGCCCTCTCCCTCACCATTGCCAAAGCCGACAAGCGGGGGGTGATCTCGGAGGGCATGATCTGCTCTCTGGCAGAGCTGGGGCTGGAGAAATCTTCCGAAGGGATCCACGAATTCCCGCCCGACTTGGATCTGGAGGTTCATCCGCTTGGCTCTGATGTGCGCCCCCTTCTAGGCTTGGACGATGTGGTGCTGGATCTCACTTCCACCGCCAACCGGGCCGATGCCCTGAGCATGGTGGGGATCGCCCGCGAAGTGGCTGCCCTCACCCGCAACCCGCTGCGCCTGCCCCCCGTCCAGCCTCTTCAGGCCAAGCCCATCCCCAACTTTCAGTTGCGCATTGCCGACGCCAAAGCCTGCCCCGCCTACAGTGGCGTGTTGATCGAAGGGGTGAAAGTCGGCCCTTCCCCCGACTGGCTAAAACACCGACTGGCCGCTGCCGGCATGCGATCCATCAACAATGTAGTGGATATTACCAATCTGATCCTGCTGGAATGGGGCCAGCCTTTGCACGCCTTCGACTGGGATCGCCTGCTCCAGGTCATGGGCAAGAAAAAACCCACCATCGAGGTGCGCTTGGCCCAGCCGGGAGAAACCTTAAAGACCTTGGACGGCCAAACCCGCACCTTGCAAGCCGACAGTCATCTCATTGTGGCCGGCAGCCAACCGGTAGCTCTGGCCGGGGTCATGGGAGGGGAAGAAACCGAGGTCGGCTCGACCACCACTCGCATTTTCTTGGAAGCAGCCCTATTCGATCCAGCGGTGACGCGGCGCTCGGCCCGGTCTCAAGGTCTGCGCACCGAGGCTTCCACCCGCTATGAGCGAGGGGTTAACTTTGCCACCCTCGATCAGGCCCGAGATCGGGCGGTGCAGTTGATCCTGGAACTGGCAGGGGGAGCAGTAACCGGCCTTACCACCTTTGACCGGCGGCCCCCCCTGGAACGCAGCCTGAAATTGCGGCTGTCGCGGCTGATCGATGTGTTGGGGGACGAGGTGCAGGCGGCGGATGTGGAAGAGATCCTGTCTGCCTTGGGCTTTCAGCTCTCCCGTTGCGAAGAGGCCAGTTCCCAGGATGCTCTCTCCCCCGCTACAGAAACGGCAACTGTGGCCCGCTGCGTCTGGCAGGTCGTCGTTCCCCCCTATCGCCTGCGGGACATTGAGCGGGAGATCGACCTCATCGAGGAGTTTGCCCGTCTCTACGGCTATGACCGCTTCTCGGAAACCCTGCCCACCGAGCCGCAGGTGGGATCCCTTTCGGCGCGGGAAACATTCACCCGCCAGATCCGAGAAGTGCTGCGCGGCATTGGCCTGACAGAGGTATATCACATCTCCCTCTGCCCGGCGGAGGAGGATGGATCTTTGGTGAGGATTGCCAATCCACTTTCGCCTGAATATTCAGCCGTGCGCAATGCGCTACTTCCCGGCCTGGTGGAGGCCTTCCGCTTCAACTGGGATCAAGGCAACGGCCCGCTCCAAGCCTTTGAAATCGGTCGTGTTTTTGCCCATGCCCTTCCCCCCAACCCCCACCCTTACCGGGAAGCTGAGCATATCGGCGGTATCTTGGGCGGGGATCCCAATCCCCACGATTGGCAGCACCGCAACCGACCCATGGACTGGTTCGAGGCCAAGGGGCTGCTGGTCTCCGCTCTGGAGCGGCTGGGATTTGGCCCGGAGTTTCGTCTGGATCCCCCTGAAGAGCAATCGTCCCTGCTTCACCCCGGTCGCCAGGCCAGTTTGTGGATTGAGGGATCCCGCATCGGTTTGTTCGGGCAACTGCACCCCCGCCTCTGTCAGGAAAAGGGGCTGCCAGATCAGGTCTATGGGTTTGAGCTGCAGTTGGATCCCTTGCTGGAAAGCCTGGAGAGACGGGGCATTGTGCAATTTGTCCCCTTTTCGCCCTTTCCTGCTGCCGATCGGGATATCGCCTTCTTTGCGCCACTCGACCTTGCCGTTGGTGAGATCGAGAAGGTTATCCGTCGAGCGGGCGGAGAACTTCTCCAATCGGTGCAGCTTTTCGACGAGTACCGTGGTCAAGGCGTACCTGCAGGGCAGCGCAGCCTTGCCTTCCGCCTGGTGTACCGTGCTCCCGATCGCACCCTCACGGATGCGGAGGTAGAAGCTCTGCAAAACCAGGTGAGGGCGCAGTTGACAACACAATTTCCGGTTACCTTGCGCAGCTAGCCGACCACTTTACCCCAGCCGCGGCGGGCTGCCCTTCTCTGGCAGCATCTTCATCAGCAGTTTGGCCCGGCGTTGCTTGCTTCTGTGCCGGACGAATGGCTAGGACGGTTGGTGGGGGTGTCGGGAGATCTGATCCAACGTTGCCGTCGAGAAATGAGGATCCCCGCTGGCGCTTTGGGCTGCGGAGAGCAGAATTGAGACGGGGGGAGCCTCGGAGAGAAACTCGAGCGCTTGTCTCGCCAAAAGACAGGCTGCTGCCGCCTCAACCCCAGCAAAAGGACGGCAAAACACTTGGT
>NZ_JANSIH010000012.1:0-1556 GCF_047462075.1 Synechococcus sp. R55.2 | reverse complement strand
GATGAGGCTGTTGGTGTCGAAGCCTGGTGGGATGGCGGCAATAACCAGGTGAGCTTCCGGCTGGAGCTGCAGTGCGTTACCGACTACACTCGGCCTTCTCCCTACCTGGTGGAGATCCAAACCTACGAGAACATGGGCAATGCCTTCGTCCGCTTCACAACCCAGGGAGATGGGCAGCCGCTGGAAAACTATGACCTTCGCTACCTGAAGCCGCTGAAGCCGGTCAACCTGCCCTGCCAGCCGGATCAGACTAAACCTCTGGCACCCAACCAGCAGTACTGCGCAGAACCCCTCAATTGCGATCCCATCTGGACAGACTGGACTCCTGCATGTAAAACCAACATCTGTCAGCAAACCACTATTAAACAAACCAGAACTGCCACCTTGCCTGCCGGTTGCCCTGGCACTCCGCCGTCGGAAACTCAGATGATCACCTGCTACCCTCAGTACAACTACGGGCCTTGGTCAGGTTGGACGCCTCAGTGTACCAAGCAGCAGCAGTGCAACAAAACCACCATTACCCAAACCCGCAGCCGCACGGTAACGCCGCTCTGTACCAGCCAAAGCCCCTTTGTCGAAACCGAAACCCAAACCATCACCTGCCAACCTCCGGAGGCTACCTGCACCTACACCAACTGGGATCCCCCATGCACCCTGGCCAATGGCGGCCTGGAGGTGACTCAAACCCGCACCGAGACCTGCACCTCGATTTGCGGAACCACCCCCAGGACAGAAACTCAGAAGATCACCTGCAAGCAAACTTGCAACTACAACTGGGGCCCTTGGTCACCGGCCAGTTGCGATGAGGTCATCGACCAGATCGCCTGCGGCACAACCAAAACCTTTACCCAAACCCGGACGGGCACCCTCATCGCCAGCACCAGCAGCCCCACCTGCTCGCCCACCACAACGGGGACACAAAATTTGACCTGTCAAGGGCGTCCCTGCGGGCCCAGCACTTTTGCCCCAGAAACTCCTTCCAAGAGCCCCTTGGGCGAGTGGATGGCAGCCAAGCCCAACACGGTGGATCTGCGCCCCGTCTGGGAAATCCAAGCGGATCCGGAGCCGGAGACCATCAGCGTGAATACGGTGGCCGCGGCTCCTGCCGAGGGCGTAACCATTGCCCTGCAGCCGCAGCTTTCGCCGGTGCTGGAGGTGAAAGCCGGGGTGCCCAAGCCGCCCAAGTGGCCCAACCCTGCCGAGGCTCTGCAGGCGGCCTTCAATTGGATGTTTGGCGAACCGGCCTATGCTGCCCGCGAGGGCTTGGTGAGAGGTGGCGTTCTCTCCGAGATCGTTTCTCAACCCAACCGCGAGCCCGGCATCCGCCCGGCTATCAAGGGAGAGGCTCTAGAAGACCCGTTTACAAAGGGAACCGACCTCTGGGCCCGAGCGCTGAGGCGCAAATTACTTAGGGAAGATCTGACGGTGGGCTGCCCCTCGGAGGAGGAAGGCCCAGATTCCAAAGGCGGCTTCTGGGTGCCCGGAGTGTTTCGCCCCAACTTCAACACCACCTTCAAGTACACCGCCTACACCGGTGACAGCCGCCCCAGCACGTT
>NZ_JANSIH010000011.1:0-1567 GCF_047462075.1 Synechococcus sp. R55.2 | reverse complement strand
CGGCAGGCGAGTTCAGGGTCACTTGCCACAACTGCCGCCAAGCCAACCTTCCTGTTAAGTACTGTTGGTGGAGCAGGCGCTCCAGAGGCTCAAGCTGTTGGTGACTCTGCTGTTCGTGCCAGGGGGACGGAGTCCTTTGAAGAAGGCGACACAGGAATTGGCGAAAGGGTTGCAGCTCAGGCTCGACGTGGGCATCGACTAGGCGTTCGTGCCAGCGGTGCAGTTCCCGACAGGGTGCCGTAGGCATAGCACCATCCTGACCCTCGTGGGGAACACCTTCCTCCGGGCCACCAGCAGCAACGGCAGGCAGGGATTGCAACTCCAGGAGGAAAAACAGCAGTTGGCTTTGTAAGGCGATGATCCGCTCCAGCCTCTGCCAAGCTGCCTCTGCCGAGTCGGCAGTTGGGATCCCTTGCATCCTTTGCGTCAGCTCGGCCAACTCCTGCAGTGCCACCGCCAGCTCCGGCGGGCTGAGTTGCGCCACCTGCCCCCGGTAGCGTTGGGCAAACTGCTGCACCTGCTTCCCAAGATCGTCCAGATTGTCGAACTCAGGGCTGCGCAAGGACTCCGTCTCGCTAACGTGATTAGAGCCCGTTGGCAGAAGCGTCGCGTAGCGATAAGGAAGACCAAAAGAAGGTTCAGAAGCAGGAAAGACCACCGGGATCAGCCTCCTGTCGCGTCAGCGTTGCGGTTCCCGCCAAGGTGCCGTAGGCATAGCAACAAAGATGGGGGTTGCCCCTCTGCAGAAGGACACACCTGCTTTTCTCCCCCACCAAAGCGCGAATGGTGTTGAGAAAATCTGGATTGGAGGTGTGGGCCTTGACCAGAGTGGCCTGGATCCCTGCTGTACACACCTCTGAGCCCCTATCTTGGGCAGAAAACACCATGACCGGCGTGCTGCTCACCGTTCGCGTCAGCAGGCCGGAGACCTTATGCAGCAGTGGCAACAGATCTGAACCCAAGCCATCTGGCCAGTTCAGATCCAGGATCACCAGTTGAAAGGTCTGGGTTTGCAAGGGCTGGCGCGCCTCCTCCACGGTGGGGGCAGGGAAAACCTGAGCCATATCCTGCAAGATCTGAGCCACCACCTCAAGATATTGGGATCCTCCTCCGCCCGCTTGCGTTTGTGGATATCTTGAACCCTCGAATAAGTTGACGCAGGCAGCCTTCCCAATCCTTGCCAGACGCCTATCCCCCCCAGCACATAGAACAGCTTTGGCTCGGAGAGGGATCCCGCCAATCCATGCGTAATTTCCACGCGATCCTATCCTATCCTTATCGAAGACAGCAGGGAGCACTTTGGGCGGGAAGGCTTCTCAACGTTCACGGAAGCGTCGCGTAGCAATTTGTAACATTCTCCTCTTGGAAATGCAGCTAAGGGGGAGGGGGGATGCGTCGGCCAAAACTTCTGCCAGGATGAGTTGAGATCTTTACTTATCTTTGGCGGAGGCGCTCTCTTTGTTTGCCCAAGTCACGGCTGCCGCTCTGCTGGGACTCAAGGCCGTGCGGGTCACGGTGGAGGTGGATGTGGGCGGTGGCTTGCCCCAGATCACCTTGGTGGGACTGC
>NZ_JANSIH010000010.1:0-1571 GCF_047462075.1 Synechococcus sp. R55.2 | reverse complement strand
CTCAGCCTCTGGTTCTTGGGATGGGCCAGGAACCCATTTGCCAGCAACCTGATGCACTCCTCAACCCCCTCCCGCAGCCGTTCCCGTACCCGGCCACCCTGCTCCAGGGCCTGTTGGTAGTACTTTTCCAGCAGACAATCCCCTGCTAGCTCTGCCGTTTGGGGCAAGCGGCTGCGGTGCAGCAGCCGAAAGAGGATGGCAAAGTCGTTAAACCGCTGCTCCTCTAGGATCTGCTTCAGGTCAAACTCCACATAGGCCTGCCGACGCACATAGGTGGAGTCCCGCAGGAGGCGCAGGGTCAATCCGTTGGTAACAATGCCCCAGAGGTGCTCGCTGCGGTTGAGATACTCCTGCAGCAGCGAGTGGGGTGCCAGGCGAGGCCGGCCAGAAGCCGGCACGCGGCCCAGCTCCTGGCGCGCGCCGACGATGTGCACCGGTGGCGCGTCTTCCGCCTCGCCCATGCGATGCGAGATGGGGAAGTTCATTCCGTCCACCTCGCAGGCGCGCGGTTGATAGCGCACCTCGATCCCCAGCAAACTGAAGAAGGGGATCGCCCAGGCATCGCGGGTGATGCTGGTGGCGAGATCGCTTTCGGGCAGGCGCTGCAGGCGGCTCTGGAAGGCCTCCCAGTACTTTCGACAATCGGCAAAGACCGCGGCAATCTCTTCGACTGGGCCGCGCTTGCTGTTAAAGCCGAAGTCTTCTGGCTTCTGTCCTGGCAGATCCCCTGCCAGCAGCTTTTCGAGAATATCGGGCCCCAACAGGCCTCCTTCGATGCGTACCCCAGAAAACTCGCTCATCGGCAAACCACCGGTTGGAGAACAAGGAGTCCTAAAAGATCGGGGGGAAGCTGCGGCTTCACCTTCAGCCCCCGCCCCTGTAGGGACACGGCTTGGCGGATGCGCCTATGGGCAGCCTCCAGCTCAGCAGCACGCTGCAAAATCCGCTCCCGCGCCGCCTGCTGCAGCCGGTGATCCCTTCCCCAGTTTTCCTCTGTCTCCTGCCACGGGCCGAGACAGGCCAGGAGATGCTGAACCAGCTCCCGCTTTTCCGCTAGCGGTAGGTTCTCATCCGGCTTGGCCGTGGCCAGCAGTTGGAGAACTGCGCCCGTCTCCAGCCAGCGGGCCTCGCCGCTCTCCAGGCCAACACCGCCTAGCACCAGCACCTCTTCCGCCAAGAGAGGCTGCCTCTGGGGTTGCTCCACCAGGTAGCGCACCCGCAGCAGCAGTAGAGTTGTAAGATCAACTACCGCTCGGGTGCGTAGAGCGCCGCAGCGGGAGACGACAGCATCCCCTTTCTCTGGGTTGTCGAGGGCTTCCTCCAGCAAAAACTGGGCCAGGGCAACCACGACGCGGTGGTTGCGGCCAATGTATTCGGCACCTTCGGGCGTGGGAGAGTCGAAGCTGATTAGCCAACGCCCGCCTTTGGGAGAGGTCAGGGCCAGGCTAATGGCTTCCGGCAAGGTGGCAGTGGCTTCGGAGCCGACGCTAACCTGGTAGACCCCCGACCGCTTCCCTGGGGTTATGGCTAGGTTGAGGCGCTGGGCGGCAGCCAGGAAGAATTCGCGCACA
>NZ_JANSIH010000009.1:2877-12458 GCF_047462075.1 Synechococcus sp. R55.2 | reverse complement strand
TGTGCCGAGGCTACTGCCTCCCGCAAAAAAGGGTTGCTGGGAAGAGGCCACAGGGATCCCTTAAGGCTGCCCATCGTTAGGGTGCGGTACTCCTGCTCAATCTGAACAGCAGGGGCCTGGCCATCGTAACGGTAGATCAAACATCGCCCCACCTCTGCCACCTGCCCCAGCTCCTGCACAGCAATTGCCAAAATCTCGCCGGGATCCAAAGACTGGCGAATGGCACTGCTGATGCGGTTGATCAGATGCTCTTTGCGCTCTTGCGCCCGAATGGTGCGGTAGGCCCGCTGCAGCTTGTATTGCCCTGCCTGGAGATAGGTGATCAGCCGCTCGGTAAAGGGGCCTGGATTCAGTTGGCTGGCGGAGTTTTGCGGGGATCCCTTGAGGTACTGGCGAAGGGGCTCAAGGCGAGGTTCCAGATCCGGTCGGTAACTGAGGATCTTGGGCAACAGGGCCAAAGCCGCTTGGACTGTAATCTGACGATCAAATGACCAGATCCCATCAAATTGGCGAGCTGCATCCATATCGCTGCTTTGCCAAGGACGCTCCCGCTGCATCTGCAAGCGTTCTCGACACACGAGGCAGGTGGCATAGTGGGCATCGATGACGATCAAGTGCCACTCCTGCACCAAGGGATCCTCTGGATCCAAGGGAATGGTGTGGTAGGGCAGGTCTGTCTGAGCAAAATCCTTTTCTGGGGTCGCCAACACAAACACGTCTTGGGCCATTGCGCTGATGCGCTGGTAGCGCCGTGCCTCCTGGCGGTAGTAGCGCTCCTTTTGAAAGTTAGCGAATACCCACGGGGATCCCTGCCCTTGCAGCACCTGATCCTCAATGGCGTGGCTGAGGGCAACCAAAGAGGATTTGAAATACAGTTGTGGGCGCAGGTGCGGCAAAGCCTGCAGCAGATCGCTCAATAGGGAGGTACGACTCTGGCGAAGGTAAGATCTAGAGCGGGTGGAGGCCATAACCCTACTGGCAAGCACAGATCACAGGCAGTACAGGGACACTTAACCCCAGAGAAGGAGGCTCGCAGTCTAGGTTTAGTCTAACGGTTGGGATCCCGCGGCGGAGGGAGCTTCATAAGGCGCAAGATCCAGCTAGCCCAAACTAAGAGATATAAAGTTTACGAAGTTATATGTAAGTCAGCCAAATGTCGGGATCCCGGTACAGCCAAGAGGACGTGCAGCAGATCCTGCAGCGAGCCATTGCCCGCCAGCCGCGCCTGGGCGAGTTCACCCGCTCCCAACTGCAGGAGATGGCCGCCGAACTGGGGATCTCCCCCCAAGAGCTGGATTTGGCCGAGCAGGAATGGAAGGCTTGGCAAGAGCTGAACAGCCAACACCGAGAATTCCAGCGCTACCGCCGTCGGCAGTTTTACCAACTGCTGGGCCGCTATGGAATTGTCAACAGCTTTTTGCTGAGCTTGGACTGGCTCTCCGGTGGGGGGCTATCCTGGTCGCTATTTATCCTCATGGGCTGGGGCTTGACCGTTTCCCTCAAGGGCTGGAACGCCTACCAAACGGAGGGTGAACGCTACGAGAAAGAGTTTCGCCAATGGCAAAGGAAACGCCAGAAAGATCTCCAGAGCAAGTAAGCCCAGCCTACCGGAGAAGTCTGTCCCGCTGATGGAGATGGATTTTTCTCCAAACTCTGAGTGGGAAGGGGCACCGCCGAGAGATGCTACCATAGATATTCAGCATCGCTGAATGCCCGTGCGGGCGTAGTTTAATGGTAAAACCGCAGTCTTCCAAACTGCTGTTGTCGGTTCGATTCCGTCCGCCCGCTTCCCAACACTGGGCAGGCCTTAAACTAAACCTCAAAACTCGCCTGCTGTAGGCCTTTCCGGGCCCAACCTAGCCCCAAGGCAACGGTTGAGTTCGGGGCGAAAAGTGTCTGCGAGGGGGGTGGAGAAGGAGCAAAGCAGGAGGAGTCTTGTGAGCTTTTGGTCTGACCGTGGCGTATCGCGGCTGGGGTGGTACTACCGTGGAAGGCGTTACCGGTTGTCGACGGGGGTGCCGGATACGACGGCAAGCCGGCGGGTGGAGTCGGAAGCTGGTTGCCTTGGTTAAGCTTCTCTAGGAGGAGCTAGATAAGGAAGACGCTTTCGGATCCCTATAGCCAAAGTACAGGGTATGTGGTTCCAAAAAGCATAGCTGGTTGAACCAAGCTGTGCTTTTTCCTCTCACAATCTGGCCGGTAATTTTTCTTAATCAGAACTTAATCTCAAAATAACTAGAAAATAACTTTTGGATGATTTTATTGAGGTATTCTGAGCTGTATTCAACTCCTAAAATAGGGGGAAACCTGGGAACCCCGAAGCCAAAGCTTCCCCCGGCTTCCTGCGAGTTTTGTGAGCGAAGTGGGATCCCTGCTACGCAGGGGGTGCTTCTATCCATATCCATGTGGTTGTGACTTATAGTGGCTGTGATAGATGTTGTCTGAAAAGCTGCAATACAGGCTTATTCTCCGGTGAATTTGGGCAATGCTCTCATTTGTGCCAGATCGGCAGTAAAGTGAGAGTAAATGCAAAAACCGATTTTGGAATGGTTAGGAGAATCACCGTGCGTCCTCTATCTTTGTTGGCGGTGCTTTGCAGCGTGGCTTTTGCCCAGCCTTTTGCGTGGGGATCCTTGAGCTCAGCCTGGGCTAAGCCTTCCGGGACGTTGCGTTTGTACACCTCCCAACCCGATGCAGATGCTCAGAAAACTGTTGCTGCATTTCGGGAAGTTTATCCAGAGGTTTCGGTGGAGATCTTTCGCTCCGGCACCGAGGAGGTGATCAGCCGCTTTCTTTTAGAAGCAGAAAAGGGCAGCCCCCAGGCAGATGTGTTGTTGGTGGCCGATGCGCCCACCTTTGAGCTGCTGAAAGCCCGCAATTTGCTGGAGTCCTACTGCAGCCCTGAGGCCAAAGCCATCGCTGCCACCTACTACGACCCAGACTGCCACTACTTCGGCACCAAGATCTTGGCCACGGTGATCGTTTACAACACGGCCAAAGCCCAGCCCATCGATAGCTGGGCAGCCCTGGCCCAGGTTCCTGAAGGCCAACTGGTGATGCCCAGCCCTACCTATTCGGGCGCCGCCGCCTACAACTTGGGGGTTATCACCCGCACCCCCGGCTTGGGCTGGGAGTGGTACGAAGCCCTGAAAAAGAACAAGGCAGTGCTGGTGCAAGGCAATGGCGCTGTGGCTCGCAACGTCGCCAGTGGCGAACAAAGCTACGGCATGGTGGTGGACTTTCTCGCCATTCGCAGCCGCAACGAGGGATCCCCAGTGGAGGTGGTCTATCCCAAGGAGGGTGTGCCATTGATTACAGAGCCGGTGGGAATTGTAAAAGGAACGCCCAACCTGGAAGCTGCCCAGGCTTTTGTGGACTTCTTGCTGTCTCAGAAGGGGCAGGAGGTTGCTGCAGGGATGGGCTATATGCCACTGCGGCAGGATGTCACACCTCCGAAAGGGTTCCCCGCCTTGAGCGAGCTGAAGATCTTAAGCGTGCCGGCGACGGAGTTGGCCGAGAGCCGCGAGGCCGACAAGGCTCGCTTTGCCAAGTTGTTTGGGGAATAGGTTGACATCAAGCTGGCCAGACGCTGGCCAAGTCTTGCGGTGGAAGGACTTGAGCAAAGGGTTGAGGCACCCCATTATCCCCTGGCTGGTGGCTGTAGCCGCCCTTGTGACTCTGACCCACGTCTATCCCCTCTGGAGGCTGCTGCAGCGGGCCTTGGGCGGCGAAGGTGAGAACATCCGCTGGTTGCTGGAAACGCCTCGCGTCCATCTGGCGCTACGCCATAGCCTTTGGGTGTCCGCGGCCTCAGCGGCGCTGGCTCTTGGGGCCGCTCTGCTGCTGGCGGTGCTCACCACCCAGACGGATCTGCCGGGCCGCGGGATCCTACGGCTGCTCTTTTTGTCTCCTCTGGTGATTCCGCCCCAGGTTTTGGCCTTGGCCTGGATCCAGTGGGCTGGGCCGGTGGGCTATCTGCAGCAGGGGCTGCGCTGGATTTTGGGAAAGCAGGGATCCCTGTGGAGCCTCTACACACCGGCGGGGATCATCCTGTTGCTGGCTCTTTTTGTGCTGCCGATTGCCTATCTGACGCTGGTGGCGGGCCTGAGCCGGCTCTCCAAGCAGGCTCAGGAGGCGGCCCAACTGGATGGGGCAAACCTGCTGCAGGTTTGGCTCTACGTCACGCTGCCTCTGTTACGGCCCTCTGTGGCGGCAGCAGCAGCACTGGCGTTCCTGGGGGCCTGGGGCAATTTCGGGATCCCGGCCTTGCTGGGGATCACCGGGCCCTACCTGACCTTGCCCACTCAGCTGTACCAGGAGGTGATCAACTTCAGCGGCGATGGGTTTGGGCGCAGTGCGGCGCTGGCGTTGCTCTTTGGCCTGCCGGCCCTCTTCTTCTTGAGCTGGCCCCAGCGGAGTCAGGAGGGGTTGGATCCCGGCGAGGCGCCTCCGGATCCCTATCGCCTGGGCTGGCTGGGTTGGCTGCTCAGCGGGATCCTTTTCGCCGCAGCTCTGCTGGTCGTTCTTGGGCCCTTGCTGGCCATGGCTGCGACTGCCCTGCTGCGGGCCTATGGCCTGCCCCTGACCTGGTCTAACCTAACCCTGGAGCATTTCCGCATGGTTCTTTTTGATCTGGAGCGGGCCCGCCGCGCCACGCTGCACAGTTTGGGCTTGGCGGGAGGAGCGGCACTGCTCTGCAGCGGGATAGGGACGATCTTGGGCTATGCCCTGACCCGCTTGAAGGTGCCGCTGTTGGCCCTGCTCAGCTTCATCGTGGACTTGCCCTATGCCCTGCCGGGCCTGATTTTTGCTTTGTCTCTCATCTTGGTGTGGTTGCCTCCTCCCCTGCCGGGGCTGAGCCTCTACGGCACCCTATGGCTGATCCTGATGGCCTACCTGGGGCGGTTCTCGGCCCTGGCACTGCAGCCCCTGCAAGCGGCGTGGCGCAGCTTGGATACCAGCCTTGAGGAGGCAGCCAGTATTGACGGGGCCTCCCTGCTGCAAACCTTTCGCCACATCTTGGTGCCGCTGCTGGCGCCAGCCCTGACGGCGGCAGTGTTGCTGGTATTTCTGCAATCTTTTGCCGAGCTGACCCTCTCCGCCCTCTTGGTGACCTCCCGCTCGGAGACCTTTGGGTGGCTCATCTTTGGCTTGCAACAAGGGGGCTATACCCAGCAAGCGGCGGCCCTAAGTACCTTGCTGCTGATCGCGCTCTTTGCCCTGGCCGCGGGGATCCAGGCGCTGCGGCGGCATGCCAAGCCAAGCTGAGGAGGGGATCCCTGCAAATCCTTCACGGATTGGGGCCGATCGTGGTGGTGCGGCGGATGGGTTGACCCTTTAGAGTCTTGCCTTCTACTGTTTTCACCCAGCCTTGTCCTGGCACAAATCGGTACTGCACAGAGGACTGGGTGCCACCAAGCAGATCCCCTTCGGCATTGAAAACATGAGCCTCGCGCTGCCATTGTCCTGGCCCCGTCGGTGTGCCCCTCGATTCGGTGGTGCAGGTTTGGTCGCGGGCATTGCTGAATTGGCCGCTGCGCTGCCAGCCTTGCCCCGCTTGGCCCTCAGTAAGGCTTGAGCTGCTGCCTACCGTCTCGCCCTGGGCATTGTGCACCGTGGTGCTGCCCTGCCGTTGCCAGCCCTCATTCGTGCGGGTGGTGGTGTGCTGATGGTTCAGGTTCCAGGTCTGACCTTGTTGGGTAGTGACTTGGCCGGAGTAGTCTCCTTCCACCCCCTGACCGGGAATGAATTGCCGGGATCCCTGGCCGGAATAGGTGCCACTACCCGATCTGCCACTTGGCCCGGTGCCAGTGTAGGTGCCGGAGTGAGTGAAGGTGCGCCCACCGCGCGGGGCCAGGGATCCACCCGTTGGCGTGGTGGCTGTGGCAGTGCGTTGACGGGGGCGAGCCTGCGCAAAGGGAGCAAGCGCCATCAGGAGGGCAGTAACCAATAACAGGCAAAAGCTTGCGGTTTTCATTTTCATTCTCATTTTTCGAGACCCCTTGAGAAATTGCCAATCATGACCCAGGCTAGGTGCTCACCTCATCTGACTCTGACTTTGGCCTGAAGGTTCACTTCCCGAGGGGATCCCAGCCAGATATAACCTGCTCTTAATGTCGGTGCTGTAATCTCAGAGGTGCCTTTAGCGAATGCGACTGCATTTTTCTATGAACACCCGTCGTACTTTCCTGGCTGTTGCGGCTGGCCTGGTGGCTGCTTCTGCTGCTGCTCTTCTGGCTGCCGACAGCTTTGCTCAGTCTCCTGCCGAAGTCAAAGTTTGGATTGCCTTTACCGATAACCGCCTGGATTGGGCCCGCGGAAAAGCGGAAGAATTCAACAAGCAATTTCCTCAATACAAAGTTACGGTCGAAGGCTACGGCAACTACGAAGAAATTCAGCAAGCCACCGACCTGGCCATTCAACAAAATGCTGCTCCTTCGGTGGTGCAGTGGTTTGAGGTGGGCACCCAGCGGGCACGGGATTTTGGTTACTTCAAGTCCATTGCCGATGCTCTGGGCAATCGCACCGAAGTGAACGGGATCCCAGTGAATTTCGACGATTTTATCGAGCCGGTGGTGAGCTACTACACCCTGGATGGCAAATTTACCTCCATGCCCTGGAACAGCTCCAGCCCCATTCTCTACTCCAACACGGCCATCTTGAAGAAGGCTGGGATCGAAAAGCCGCCGGCCACCTGGCAAGAGCTGGAGGCTGCTTGTCAAAAGATCATGGCCCTCCCCGACGCTCCCCAGGGCTGTGTGACCTGGCCCAATCACGGCTGGTTCTACGAGCAGTGGATGGCCCAGCAGAATGCCCTCTTGGCCAACAACGACAATGGCCGTGCCGCCCGTGCCACCCAGGTCTTTTTGGACTCGGAGCCGTCAATTGCCATCGCCACCTGGTGGAAAGGGATGTATGACAAAGGCTACTACATCTACAGCGGCAAGCAGCGGGATTGGGCAGCCACCGAGCAGGCCATCCAGACCGGTACCGTCGCCATGGCCATCACCAGCAGCGCCGATGCCGCCAACATCACCAACGCTGCCAAGCAAAACAACATCGAGCTGGTCACCACCCGCATGCCCTACAACGCCGACAAGGGTTGGACAGGCAACTTGATCGGGGGAGCCAGCCTCTGGCTGGTGAAGGATCTGCCCAAGGAGGTGGAAGAGGGGGCGCTGACCTTCATGTTGTGGCTCAATAACACCGAAAATGCTGCCGAGTGGCACCAAGTGACCGGCTACTTGCCCATTCGGAAAAGCTCGGTAGCCTTGCTGGAGTCGAAGGGCTGGTTCAAGGAAAACCCCAACTTCTTCACCGCCAGCGACCAAATCAACAATTCCAAGGTGACCCCTGCCACTCGGGGGGCGCTGCTGGGGGCTTTCCCCGAAATTCGCAACGTGGTGACCCAAACCATGGAAGATCTGATGCTTAAAGGCGGGGATCCGGCCCAGGCCATGGCCAAGGCCAACCAGGAGGCCAACCGCCTTCTAGCCGAGTACAACTCCCTCTACCAGTAACCTGGATGTCGATGGGCCAGGGGTGTTATTGAGGGATGGGGGTGGGCGGCGGCCTGCCCCTTTCCGGGCTTTGATAAGGCTCTTGTGAAGAGCACAGCCGAGGTGAGAGGCGATGTTGGGATTCATCCAAGTGCTGCTGCCCCTGTTGGCGGGGTTGCTGGGATCCCTCTGGATGGGGCTCCGTTTTCGACGCATCGAGTGGCCTGTGCCGGTGGGGGCAGTGCTGGGGGGCCTAGCAGGAGGGCTGGGATCCCTGATTTTTATGGCGCCCCTGGATTTTTGCACTTTTGAGCCGGAGCGCAAGGCCATCGACATGGCCTTTGGCGTGGGGTTGGTGTTGGTGGGCATGGCCATTCCCCTCTGGCCGCTGTTGGCGTGGACGCAGAAGGAGCAGGAGCGCCGCCTGGGGATCCCCGGCCCAGCTGTTCAGGAGAGGGGCACCTTTAAGCAGTGGTGGCTGGCGTGGCTGCTCTTGTTGCCCACCTTCACGATCTTGGTGGTGTTTCTCTACTACCCAGGGCTGGATACCTTCCGCCTTTCCACCCTGCTCACGTTTGTGGGGGCGCCGCGCAGCCGCTTCGTCTGTGTGGACAATTTCACCGGTCTGCTGACGGATGCCACCTATTTGCGTAGCCTCGGCATTACCTTTGCCATTTCGGCGGCCATCGTGGTGCTGGGGTTGAGCGGATCCCTGTTGATTGCCACGCTGGCCTATCAGCCGATTCGGGGGGCGGCGATTTATCGGGTGTTGCTGATCTGGCCCTACGCCATTTCTCCGGCGGTGGCCGGGATCATCTTCTTTATCATGTTCAACCCCTTGGGAGGGGTGGCCAACCATTTGCTGGGCCTGGTGGGGATCCCCCGTTTAAACTGGCTCAGCGATCCCAACTTGGCCCCTTGGGTGGTGATCTTTGCTAGCGTTTGGAAGCAGATGGGCTACAACATTTTGTTTTACCTTGCCGGCCTGCAAAACCTGCCCAAGGATCTGCTGGAGGCGGCTGCCATTGATGGAGCCGGGGCTGTGCGTCGCTTTTTTGCCATCACCCTACCGCTGCTTTCTCCCATCACCTTCTTTTTGGTGATTACCAACATGACCTATGCGTTTTTCGATATCTTTGGCACCATCGATTTGCTAACTGCCGGAGGCCCTTCCGGATCCACCTCGGTGTTGATCTACGAGATCTACAAAATCGGAGTGTCTTCTGGCAATTTGGGCAGGGCTGCCGCACAATCCATTGTCCTGTTTTTCCTTGTGGTGGGCTTGACAGTCCTGCAATTTCGCACCACCGAGCGGAATGTGACCTACGGCGGATAAGGGCTGTCTCTGCTGCAACGCCATCCAAGTTCTCAGCAGCTCCCACGTGATGAGCAAGGGAAAAATCGGCAAAAATGGGGGCAGAGAACCTAGGGATCCCCAATGGCTGCAAAATCCAACCCCTTGACCTGCTGGCACGACTTCGGAAAGCTGGGCATCCTGCTAGTGGTCACTTTGCTGCTTTGGCTCCTCTGGGGATCCCCGGCGGGCAGCCAAACCCGTCTCAACTTCAACAACGCCGATCTGCAGGGTCAGGATTTGTCCGGCCAAGATTGGCGGGGCAGCAGCTTTGTCAGTGCCAACCTGCAGGGCGCCGATCTGCACGGGGCCAACCTTGCGGGGGCGGCATTCACCAAAGCCAACCTGGCAGGGGCCAATCTATCCGGTGCCGACTTGAGCAATAGCCTCTTGGATCTGGCCAATTTGGCAGGAGCCGATCTCAGGGGGGCCAACCTCACGGGAGCCATTGCCGCGCGGGCAGTTTGGCAGGGCGCGCAGATTGCCGGCGCCGATTTCAGCGAAGCCTATGTGGATCGGGCGGCGAAGCGGCAGTTGTGTGAGCAAGCTGAGGGATCCCACCCGGTAACCGGTGTAACCACCCGCGAGAGCTTGAGCTGTCCTGGAAACCCACCCCAAAACCCGCAACCACGGCAAACGTGAAGAAAACAGGATCCCTGAACCCGGTCGGTCGGATTGGCCTCTAGATTGGGTGAGGTGTCGATAGTGCCCAACTATGAGCAAGCCCA
>NZ_JANSIH010000009.1:0-2777 GCF_047462075.1 Synechococcus sp. R55.2 | reverse complement strand
GATTGGCCTCTAGATTGGGTGAGGTGTCGATAGTGCCCAACTATGAGCAAGCCCAGCTTTGCGGTGATCGGCCTGGCGGTGATGGGGGAAAACTTGGCCCTCAACATCGAGCGCAACGGCTTTCCGGTTGCCGTCTACAACCGCACCAGCTCCAAAACCGACCAATTCATGCGGGAGCGAGCCCAAGGCAAACAGATCACCCCCGCCTACAGCTTGCCGGAACTGGTGCAACTGATGGAGCGGCCCCGCAAATTCTTGATCATGGTCAAGGCGGGTGCGCCGGTAGACGCGGTGATTGACGAGCTTAAACCCCTGCTGGATCCGGGGGATATCATCATCGACGGCGGCAACTCCCTCTACACCGACACCGATCGCCGTGCCGAAGCCCTAGCTCCCACCGGGATCCACTTTGTCGGCATGGGGGTGAGCGGCGGGGAAGAGGGAGCCCTGAACGGCCCCAGCCTCATGCCCGGCTGCAGCCCAGAGGCCTACCAACAACTGGAGCCCATCTTGACCAAAATTGCTGCTCAAGTGGCGGATGGCCCTTGCGTCACCTACCTGGGGCCAAAAGGGGGCGGGCACTACGTGAAGATGGTGCACAACGGCATCGAATACGGCGATATGCAACTGATCGCCGAGGTCTATGACCTAATGCGCAGGGCCTTGAAGCTGTCGGCCTCGCAGATGCAGGAGATTTTTCAGGCTTGGAATGAAACGGAGCTGGAATCTTTCCTGATTGAAATTACCGCCAAGATTTTCCAAACCCTGGATCCGGAAACCGGCAAGCCTTTGGTGGATCTCATCCTGGATAAGGCCGGGCAGAAAGGCACCGGTTTGTGGACGGTCAAAGATGCTCTGGATCTGGGGGTAGCGGTGCCCACCATCGAGGCGGCAGTGCAAGCTCGTATCCTCTCGTCGATGAAAGAGGAGCGGGTGGCTGCCTCTGCCCAGTTGAAAGGGCCGGACGCCACTTTTGAAGGGGATCCCGATCGCTTTATCCAAGATCTGCGCGCCGCCCTCTACTGCTCCAAAATCTGCTCCTATGCGCAGGGGATGGCCCTGCTCAAAAGAGCCACTGTTGCCCACGGCTACGTCTACACCTTCAGTGAGATTCCGCGGATTTGGAAGGGGGGCTGTATCATCCGCGCCCGCTTCCTGGGCGAGATCCAGTCGGCCTACAAACGGGATCCAGAGCTGGTGAACCTGCTGTTGGATGAGGAATTCGAGCAGGCCATCCGGGAGCGGCAGGGATCCTGGCGGCGGGTGGTGTCCACGGCGGCTGCCCTGGGGATCCCGATCCCGGCCATCAGCGCTTCCTTGGCCTACTACGACAGCTACCGTACCGCCAACCTGCCCCAGAACCTCACCCAAGCCCAGCGGGACTTCTTCGGGGCCCACACCTTCGAGCGCATCGACAGGCCGGGCGTCTTTCACCATGAGTGGAGCACCTGTTCCCGTTAGCAACGGGTAGCATGAGGAGGTCTTGGGATCCCTCTCTGGCCGGGGATCCGGAGGCGGGAGAATCTGTTTGATTTGATATGGACATTAAATTGGCCGTGAATGGCACCCTGATGCGGGGGCTACCCCTCAATGAGAACCTACTGCAAATTGGGGGTCGCTTTGTGCGGGAAGCCCAAACAGCCGCTTGTTATCGGCTTTGGTCCATCGACGGTCTTTATCCAGGCATGGTACGGGTTTGCCAGGGCGGTTCTGCAATTGCTCTGGAGATTTGGGAAATCCCTGCCCATGGGTTGGGTCAACTCCTTTTGCAAGAGCCGCCAGGCTTGTCAGTGGGCCGCATTCTTTTGGCAGAAGGGGAGGAAGTGCTGGGGATCCTAGCCGAACCCTACCTGTGTGAGGGGCAATTGGACATCACCGCTTGGGGGGGGTGGCGAGCCTACATCGCTTCCAGAAATAGACAGGAATAATCGCATTTCACCAGCTTTTCCCAGTCGCAGCTTCGACATCAGTTGACCCGCTGGGGATCCCGCCACAGTACCTGGCCCTGCCGCATCGTCAGCACCACATCTGCCGGGGTAACCCGAGTGAGAATCGACGCAATTAGATGACGACTGGCCCGCAAATGAGGACGGGTGAAGTCCAGCACCACCAAATCGGCGGGCAGCCCCACATCCAAATAGCCGTACACATCGGATCCCAGTAGAGGCCGTAAATGTCGGATGTTGCTGGTCACCATCTTCAAAATCTCGACTGGATCAGGGCGCACCGCATCTCCAAACTGGCTTTTGGCCACTTTGTAGGTGAAATCCAGCTCTGCCAAAAGGTTCGGGCTATTCAAAAGTCCGTTGTCGGTGCCTAGCAAGAGATTGGCCTCACTCTCCAGCAGGCGGGCAATCGGCGGGAGAGGCAGTCCCAAGTTGGCATTGGCCCGTGGGTTCAAAACGACATTCACCCGATGCCGGGAGAGCAATTGAATTTCCGCTGCGTTGGCCACCGTTGCGTGAATCACCCAATGGGGACGGTAAAAATCAAGAGCACGCTCCAAATCTCCCCGTCCGGCGATGGCCAGACTGACCTCTCGATACCCCTCATTTTCCAGACAGTGGATGGCCCGCAGCTTGCCTATTTTCTCGGTCAGGTCGTGGATCTGCCGCCAGGCGGGTTCCGTCAAATCGTTCAGGGTGCTCTCGGAAAATCCATCTGCTACTGCCAGAATCTCTTGCAATTCTTGATAGGCTTGGGGGTTTAAGGGATCCCGATTTTGCCGCAATTGCTCCTCACTGAAAGGGAGGCTCTCAAACTGGCCCTAGATCACT
>NZ_JANSIH010000008.1:0-1572 GCF_047462075.1 Synechococcus sp. R55.2 | reverse complement strand
CTCTTTCCTCTATAAATTACTCTCTCTATCCTAACATAAGATCAACACGACCTAGTGGAAGCCTGCAACCTGTGGACAGCCGCTTTTTTCCAGCCCTTGATCCCTGACTTCTCTAGGGCCATTACCACCCAAGCCGTGGCTGATCGACTGCAGGAGAGAACCCCCTCCCAGGCCCTTGCCACTGCTCAGGCCCTCGCCGTCGAGAACCGGTTTTTCCACTGGCCGCTGGAGTTCCCGGAGGTGTTTGAAAGTGGCGGCTTTGATGTGATCCTCTCCAACCCGCCCTGGGAGCAAATTCAACTGGAAGAGCAGGAATTCTTCGCCAGCCGCGATGCCCAGATCGCCCGCGCCTCTAATGCCGCCGCCCGCAAACGGCTGATCGCCGACCTACCCAAGACCAACCCCGCCCTCTGGCACGACTACCAGCGTGCCCTGCACGGCGCCGAAAGCACCAGCCGCTTTTTACGGGGCAGTGGTCAATATCCCCTCGCCGGCCGCGGCCGTATCAACACCTACTCGGTCTTTGCCGAACGGGTGCGTAGCCTGCTCAATATCCGGGGGCGGGCGGGCATCATCGTCCCCACCGGCATCGCCACCGACGCGACCAACCAGTTCTTCTTCGCCGATCTGGCAGGCAAGGGGCAACTGGCAAGTCTGTTCGATTTTGAGAACCGCCAGCGACTCTTTCCGGCAGTGGATAGCCGCATGAAGTTCTGCCTCCTCACCCTGGCAGGATCGTGGCAACCGACGCCAGCCGGCGTGTGCGAAGCGGCGCCGATGGTCTTCGCCTTCTTTGCCACCCATGCCGATCACCTGCGCGACCCGCGTCGCGTTTTCACCCTCACAGCGGACGACATTGCCCGCATCAACCCCAACACCCGCACCCTGCCCGTTTTCCGCACTCGCCAGGATGCCGACCTGACCAGAGCTATCTACGAGCGCGTGCCGGTACTGGTTAACGAACGCACGGGTGAAAACCCTTGGGACGTGCGCTTCATGGCGATGTTCCACATGTCCAACGACTCGCACCTCTTCCGCACCCGTGCAGAGCTGGAAAAGCAAGGTTACCGGCTGGTGGGGAATGTGTTTGTGCCCTCACCCCCTAGCCCCCTCTCTCACGCTGCGGGAGAGGGGGGAAGGATCGCAGCCCCCGACCTCTCTTCTCGCGCTGCGGGAGAAGGAGGGTACGAATTACCCAAGGCCAGCCGGGAACTGATTGCCAGGGCGCGGCAGTTGCGTCGCGAGGCGACGACCGCCGAAAGCCTGCTCTGGGAATTGTTGCGTGACCGTCGGCTGCTAGGCCGAAAATTCCGACGTCAACATCCGATTGGACAATTCATCGCCGATTTCTTCTGTGACGATGCCCGCCTGATCATTGAGATAGATGGCGCCGTGCACCGCGAACCCACTCAGCAGGAACGCGACCGTTTGCGGGAGGAAATCCTGCGCGAACATGGCTTTGCCATTCTGCGCTTTACCAATGAGCAGATATTCGACCACACAGAACAAGTCCTCCCAGAGATTGCTGCCTATGTCACTGCCCATTCCTACGACCATCCTTCTCCCCTCTCC
>NZ_JANSIH010000007.1:0-1573 GCF_047462075.1 Synechococcus sp. R55.2 | reverse complement strand
CCTTCGGGGGGATCCCTAGAAATTGGAAACGGGGTTGGTTATATATTCAGTTGTATACTCTATACTCGTTCCCCCTTCGGGGGGATCCCTAGAAATTGGAAACCCGGGAACCATGGGTTGTAAACCCATCGGTACCTCTCTGGTTCCCCCTTCGGGGGGATCCCTAGAAATTGGAAACGACAGTATAAAACAGGGGACGCGGCTTCGACTAATTCGGTTCCCCCTTCGGGGGGATCCCTAGAAATTGGAAACCCTATAGCCACAAAAAATCCCCCGCCAATAAGGCGGGGTTTTTCCTTCGGGGGGATCTATAGAATTGGAAACCTAGGGATCCCCAGTTGGAAAGAAATTGGAAACAGAGAAAAGATTAGAGTAAAGCCGGTGCTGCTCGGCAGAGGCCAGGCAGCGCTGTTGGTGCTCAGGCCACTCCTGGAGGGCTAGTTTTTGTTGTTCCTGGAGAAGGGTTTGTAGGTCTGAGTCTGCAGGCAGCTCGCCTTGCAAAACCTGCAAATCGTTAAAGCGGCCCAGTTGATCCTGCAAGCACTTCAGGGTTGCTATCCAATCTTGCATGGTTTCCCCGTAAAAGGGCGCAAAAAACTCCACCTGATAGCGCAGCCGTTTGGTGGCCTTGCGCAGCTCGTGCAGTTGCTCAGCCTGGGCTTCCGTTGCGGGGAAAGCAGGGATCCGCCAGCCTGGCTGCAGCAGCCACTGGGCCAGCAGGGGAGTCAGCAAGTGGGGCAAGCTTTCCGGCAAAGGCAGCTCCGCCTGGGGCTTATAGCGGGGGTGAGCCAGCCACTGCTCGCAGGCAGCTTGAAACGCCAGGAAGTCAGCATCTTCAAGAATGCGGCGGGAGCGTTTCTCGGCTTGGGTTCGACGTTGCTGCAGATCTTGTTTTAGCTTCTCCAGTTCTGCCTGCTGGGCTGCCGGGATCCCTTCCCAGCAAGGTTCCTGCAGGATTTCCAGCAGCACGTCCAGATCCCGCTGCTTGCCCAAAGCACTGGCCAGCTTTTGCAGGCGTTTGGGCTTGAGAGGCTTGGGCAGCCGGACGGATCCCTGAAATACCTGCACCCAGGTGCCAATACGGCGCAAGGTTACCCGGATTTGGTGCAGAGACTCTGCCGCTTCTGGATGCTGGGTCAGAACTCGCTTTACGTGTTTCTGCAGCCGCTGCCATTGCTGGCTCAACAGCTGGTGGGCCCAGGCGGCCACGGTTGGCAAGGGCGCAGATGAGGGCAAGGTCAAGTGCAAGGACTCCGTCCCGCTAACGCGAAAGGACTCCGTCCCGCTGACGCGATCGGTTTTCAGCTCAGCAGCAACAGCGTCCACAGCCAGTCTCCTCTACCCAAAACGAGAACAAAGAGGGCAGCAGGCTCTTTTCACATAGGTCATCCAGCCTAGCTTGAGGTTACCCCCGCCTCTTCCTTTTTAACCTAATCTTAACCTTGGTAAACCGAGCAGGCTGTGGCCAGGGAAACTGTCGCGAGCTTTGGCCTGTCGCGCCATTCCCATCAGCGGAACAGAGCATGACTCTAGTCAATAATAAGCTCAACTATACTGAAAATAATGTATAATA
>NZ_JANSIH010000006.1:0-12536 GCF_047462075.1 Synechococcus sp. R55.2 | reverse complement strand
CACACTAGGCCACCCTATATTGCGTAGCGTCTGGGGGGCTCGGTGTTGTGTATTAGAGACAGGGTTCAATAAAGCCCCGCAGCCGCTTCTGAAAGAGTTTCTGGAATTCCTCTACCGACTCTGGCAGATTCCAAAATGAATCTTCGGAGTTGGGAATGAGGGTGGATCCCCGCCACCAAGGAGCTCTACCGCGGTCTTGGCGAGAGTAGCAGGGCCTTCTTGCCCCCTGGCCAATACCTCCCAGGTGAAACAGCATCCAGGTCAGATTCCGAAAGAGCTTTTGCACCGCTTTCTGGTTCTCCTTTGAAGCATGGTTGTGGCACTCCTCAGAAAGGCTGAGAATGAGGATCCCTTCTTGCTGTCCAGCAGGATTCCCCCTTCCCGCTTGGTTGAGTTCCGGCTCTGGTTGAGTTACTCGCCCCTTCAAAAGATCCACATGGATCCAGCCATGTTTTTGCTGGGGAGTGATGGCCCCAAAAAGTTGCCCCTCCCATTCCTGCACCTGCTTCACGGGCAAAACACCCAGGGCAAAGGTTCGAAACCAGTAGCGCAGCATGTTCTTAAAGGCTACCGGTCGGACTTCGGCAATTGATTTGTTGTCATACCGGTTCCTATCAGGTCTCCAGTTGACCACTTGCCGCCCGTGGATCAACTGACCCTCCAGCTCAAAAGGCAGCCGCAAGAATTCTCCCTTGTATTGAGATAGAGTTTTGCCAGTTTGAATCAGCCGACCGTAGCCGGTATTGACTTGGGATCCCACTCCTTGCTCCAGCCCGCGGATAAGCCATTCTTTCACTTGGGCTAACATCTCGTCGGTGCAGCCTGGGCCTTTGCGCAGGCCAATCAAAAAAGTGGCTTGCTTGAGAGAAAAGAAGAGGTTGGGATTAGGTGAGTATTCAAGATTTTGACCGTTCCACTTCCAGATATTATTGGCAATATCGACAGCTAGACCTCCTGTTTTGGAATTATCAGGATCCCCTTGTCTTTGAGGCCGGGTTGGCACGGGGTAGGCATCCAAAAAGATCACCTTGCCAGCACTATCTTTATCCTCAGCTTCCAGGTGCCCAAGCCAGGGTGCCACTGCTTTATCTGCCTCCTCCCAAGACAGATTGTGCTTCCGCATCAACTCTCGAATAGCCTGGGTGCGGGCTACCCCCCGCAAGGTGGAGCTGGGAATGTAGGGGATCCCCAAGTGATCAAAAGCGGGCAGCAGCATGCTTTCCGGGCCTTTGGCTCCACCCACCCGAATTCGCCAGGGACAGGTGACCTGAAAAGTGTTTTTTTCTCCGGCAATGCGTTTGATGCGAGCATTTAGAACTTGCAGGCGCGCTCCGTAGTTTGCCTTTGCTTCTGCCTGGTGCACCAGATCGACTTTGGCTCCGTCTTTGAAAGGAGTTGCTGGAGCCCTCATCCAACGCAGATATTCAATAAAGCTAATAAAGCTCGCTGTGGGATCTGGGCTGGGGTTGGGATCCAAGGGATGCCCTAGCCAGGGAGAAGGTTGTGGAGCGTTGGCAGGACGATTGCTAGGCATTTGATCTTCTCCTAAAGCTGGAAAGCAGTATTAGGAATTGCGAAGCGTTTCCCGAAATTCGCGCAACATAGCGCTGGTGCCAATTTCTAAGGCGCGTCGAATAAGTTGAGGTACAAGACTGGAGATGTCGAAGTCTGGAAAAAGCCGGCTGCAGCTCGATTCTACGTAGTCTTCTCCCTGCAGAATAAATATCCGCAAACTTCGCTCACCCAAGAGCCAAACTTCCGGCACGCCAATAGCTTTATAGGCATCGATAAAGGTCCGGGAAGTAACGTCGGACTCAATGGCCAGATCAGGCGGGGGCAATAGATCAACATCAATTCTTCCCTCACACCCTCGCACCTGCTCCAGGTGATGGACATAAAAGCAGGTGTCAGGCTCTACCCCAGCACTGCCAGACTTTTTAAGGGTTGTTGAGCCAAAATCTTCCCAGTCTCTCCCTTGAGAATCGAGAATGGCTGAGACAATGTATCCGGCAATGCGATGAGGGCGCTCGTGTTTGGATAAGGGAGACATAATCTCTAAAGTGCCGTTGTAATAGGCAACGCGAGTGTGGCGGTCTTCCCCTAACTCCTCCAAAATGCTCTCAAAGTCTTGCCAAGTCAGCGAATGGATGACCACTTGGCTTCCTTCACACAGGGAAATAGACTGGATTGGAACAGCTACACTCATTAGTCCCCTCCGCTAACGTCATGGTAAATGGCTGTAGCCCAGAAGCTGAATTCTTGCGCCAAAGCAAGTCCCAGTCCTGTTAAGCCCAGGTACTCTTCAACTCCCAACCCCATGAGACGATCCAGGCCGTTGGATTTGGCAATTTCGTTTTGACCGGAGATCTTTTCTAGGCAATCGAAAAACTCCTTGACCACCTCTTTTTTGCCCTCTTGGCTAAGGGCGTCTTCTTCGGCCTTGAGGCGCAGCAGGCCCCAAGTAGAAAGATAGGTGTAGAGCTCCACAGCCTGGTTTTTTTGCTCTTTTAGCCTTTCTGGATCCCTGGTTTGTGCTCTGAGCTGGCACAGGGATTCGTAAACGGGCTTGGCCAATGTACGCGGGTCAAAGCTATTCATAAAACCTCCCTCCTAGGTTGAGATCTAGTTCAAAGACAGCTCCACAAAGCCTCGGCCCAAGCTTTCCTGGCCGCCAATCTGCATAATCTGGTTGGATTGCAGCAGATCTCGAAACTCTTTCATTGCCTCCTCAGAACTGCCATTTGCTTGGGCTGTAACCCCCCAGGTAAAGTACATCAAGCTATCGGGAGGAATAGCCTCTTCGTAGCGGAAGCCTCCTTCCACAACCTTGTGCTCGCTAAGCTTGACTTTCACCTGCCGCCACAGGCTCATTTGAATGAGGGTGGCACAGTGCTGATCTGGTAAAACAATCACGCGACTGATATTAGGATCTTTGGTGTAGCTCTTCCATTCCGACCATTGTTTGAGACCTTCTTTGAGAATGGCATCTTTGAGGTAAATGGGTCGGTCGGCCTTCAAGCTCGTACTGTAGGGATCCGGCACTGACAGATTCTGGCCTGTTAGCCGCAGCCAGCGCTTGAGCAGAAGCGGGCAGCTTATCCACACCACCCCGTGGCTGAGGGAGGGCACCGGGATCCAAAGCAAGGAGCCATCTCCAATCCAAATGGATCCCTGGGTCAGCTGATCCCCTTCCCCAATTTCGTTGCCAAAGAGCTCAAATTTTTTGTGCTTATCAGTCACACTGGCCCGCAACCTGCCCCGGATGGTGCTGGAAGGGATGTAGGGCAAATGGGTGTGGGATTCGCGGGCAATCCCCAAGAGGTTGCCTTCTTGGGTGGTGCCGCCAGTGTGCAGGGGAGTCAATAGATGGAGGTAGGCAATCTGAAAAGTCATGGATGGGCTCCTTTTGCGAGTAAGTATTCAAGGACTGAAAGCAAAACTCAGTTGGCCCAAGGCAGCCATAGGAGCTCGCTATAGCCCAACAGCCGCCAGCGGTGGAACACGTTGAGCCGGCCATCTTCTAGCTCGGGCTCTTCTTGGTTGAGGGGGGCCGGCTGCTCCAGGTAGTAGATACTGCCAGGGGGCGCGGCAAAAACTTGGGGGGCGGGCAGGCTCATCTGCCGCTGCTCTGGGGGGCGATCCACCCGCAGGCGTCCACTGATGGCAACGGGCTTGCCGGTGGCCACGCTCACCAAGGGGCCGGTGAGGGGATGGGCGGGGTGGGGAGTGGCCAATCGCCATTCCCACGGCCAGGCGCGGCAGAGGGAACGCCCGTCCACCTTTTTGATGAACACACCTGGGGTCGCTAAGTAGGCCAAAGCGCGTCGGGCTTGGCGAAAGGTAGCCTGAGAAAGGGCCTGCAACTGCTGCCACTGCGCCTGCAACTTCGGACAAGGGGCTAGCAAGGCACCGTGGCCTTCTCCCCCCAGCCGCACAACCACTTCTTGCTGCAGGGGCAAGGGATCCCAGGCTTCGCGATCGGGATCCCAGCACTCGATGGAAAGGGCCAAACTCCAGCCCGGCTGAAGACGGATACAGGTCTCCACAAAGTAGCCATCGGCTTCTCGCACTTGCCGCTTGCTCACCTGCAGAGTGTTGTGGGGCCGTACTTCATACTTCAACGGCGGCTTGACGGCCTGGCTGAGATCCCAGCCTTTGCCTTCCAGCGCCTTTTGCACCACCTCGAAGGGCAGGTAGCCTCCTGTTTTCTTCTTTTTGCTGCTCTGGCTGCCTTCGGGTTCCTCCTCTGCTGGCCTCAGGGACACCAACGGGGCTGGCCGGGTGGGATCCCAGCGGCAATGGAAGTAGGGATCCGTCTTGTCCAACCAAGGAACGGGAACAAGGGGGAATCCGTCTTCCAGATGCAGAGGGGCAGGGAAATAGAGCCTTTCGTCATGGCAGAGAAAGGGGCCCCGCAGCCGCAGCGTCAAGGGCTGGCCCAGGTAAGCCTGGATAGCACCAGCAAGGGTATGGCCGCTAGGGGGAAAGCTGCTGTTGGCCCAGGCCCGCTCTCCCGGGGCAAAGGGCTTAGCATCTCGAAACATCCACACATCCAAGGGTGATAGGGTAAACCAACTCATCGGCCGTTCCTCCCCAATTTCACGGTGCGGTTGCGCAGCACAAAAGCCGCCAGCTTGAACCAGTTTTTGATCTCCAGATCCCACTCCTGGGGCTGGGCGGGCAGGCTGTGCTGCCAAAAATGCTGGATAAACTCCACAAGCTTGTTCTGGAAGTGTTCTTTCTGCTCCGATTCCTGTTTGAAGAGATCCCGGCGGCTGCAGAACAACCGGGCCCACTCGCGCACTGCCTCTAGGCTCGGAGCTGGGTGTTGCTCCCAAAGCTGGGCCGCTTGTTCAAACAAAGAGCTTTGATCCTGCTGCTGGCCCATGAGCTTCCAGTCAAAATCAAGGAGATCCTTCCACTTGTCGAACGTGTCGAACTTGCTGGTGCTCACCAGTTGGTTGCCATTGGCAAACAGCACCCGCACCTGCACGCTGTCTTTGGGGCAGCCATGGGCATAGAGGTGGCCCTTGGCTTCTTCTTCCGCTTGCCAAAGGTTTTCCAGGGCAATGGCCAGAGGCACCGAGTGATGGGCAATCACCACGCCGAAGCTGATGGTGGCTGCGAATCCCAGGGTAAAGAGGGGGCGCCGGCTCAAACCTTCGGGAGGCCGCCCTTTTTTCCACTGCCAGTAGTCCCCCAGGTTCTCAAACTCCCGCCAGTCATCCTCTCCCCCCCGGAAACACTGGCGAATATCCCACAGCCAGCCATCCCACTCCCAGAGGTTGGTGTAGGCCAAAACGTCGTCCCCACCGGCGTAGATGAGCTTGCCTGCATAGCGTTGCTCTGTTAGGTAGGGCACCAACTGGCCGGAAAAATCCAGCAGGGCGCGGCTTAGGGCGCTGTGGGTGGCAGGCCCCATGCGCTTGCGGCTGTTTTTGACAAACTTCTGAAAAGCGTCTTTGACTTGCTCCAGCTCCTCCTTGTCCTTGCCAAAGACCTCGCCAATGGCTTCCGTTTGCCCGTTGGCCAGCCGCTGTAGGGGTTGAGGCAGATAGTCGTAGTAGGATTTCATCTTCTCGCCCCTGAGCCATTTGCCCATGTCGTCCCCATCCCCGGCAGCCAGCACGTACCAACTGGCGGGGTTAACGCTGGGGTAGTAGCGGCCTAGAAGCGTCTCGATGTCCTGCCGGTAGCTTCTTTGCGTTTCCTCGTCCAGCTCCAGGTCTTCCACCAGCCAACCGGCATTGAGCAGACGGGGATGGTAGCACAGCTCCTGCTGGTCGGCCCACGGGATCCCCCATTTGCCCCGCATTTCCCGCAGCACCCCTCTGACCTCCGGGTAGCGGGCCTCCACTGCCTGACAGGCCTGCTCGTAGTGCTCTCGTTCCCGTCGCCCTTGGGTTTTGAGGTAGCCGGCTACGCCAGCGGTGAGATCCGGGTAGGAAGCGGCAATCTGGTCTTCATCCAGCTCGCGGAAGAGCTCCGGCAGCACTTTGTACAAGCCCCGCTTGAGGGTTTCGGTGGCATTGAGCTGTTCCCGGCCATCGAAGAGCCCGGCCTGCCGTTGCCAAAGCCGCCGACTCTCCCCTTCTGTTATCCACCCCTGCCGCGGTGAGGGATGCACCACCGGCCCCAAGCCCGAAACGGTGCTGCGCGGCCCAAACGCAACGGGGAGCTGCCAATCGCGGGCCTGCTTACAAGCTGCCTGTAGGCGCCGACTTTGCTCCACTGCGGCTGCCCACCAAGATCCCACGTTGAGTCCGGCCTTGTATTGGCGGCGCTCTTGCTTTTTGGGATCCCAAAAGCTAGCCCGCAGAAACTCCAGCTCCTCATCCCCGAAGAGCTTTTGCTTGGCCTCTAGGTGATGGGTGCGGTTTTGGGCACTGACCCAGGGATCCTCATCAATGGAAACCTGAGGGGGCTTGAGGATGCCGGTATCCTTGAGAGAGTGAGCCGGGGATCCCAAGGGCACGGCTGCCCAGTAGTGCTGCCACTGGTGCTCTAGCCATCCCTGCCAGGTGGGATCCTCTGGGTGCAACTGCCTCAGCCAGCGGCGATCCCCCTGCAGGTGATCCAGCACCCTCTGGGCCAACTGCTTCCATTCTTCCTTGAGGGTCTGCTGGGCAAACTGCATGGCCGCCTCCACCCGCTCTTCTGGCAGCAGCAGCAGGAGCACATTGGGAAAGCCGGCGGTGAGCAGGGCGTTAGGCGAAGGCTGAGGGATCCATTCTTCAAATTCGGGGTACTTCTCCCGCAGCCAGTAGTCGATTAGTGGCTGGCCATAGAGGCTGGGGTAGAGTAGGCAGTCGGGACCGTATTTTTCAGCTAGTCGCCAACTTATGCGAGCAGAAAGGTAGTGCAGCAGCCAGGAGCCAGCCCAGAAGTCCCGCATTTTGCGGCTGGCTTTGATCAGCTCCTGGATGGGGTTGAAGGTAAAGCTCACCAAGAAGGGACGCGCGAACTTGGGCTCGTCGTAGCCGGCCAAACATCCCGCTAGGGCTGCGGTGACGCTGGCGTGGCTCCACAGGGATCCGTCTGGCAGCCGGGTTTCTGCTGGCAATAACAGCAAGCTTTCATCCCCAAACTCCTGACAAATAGCTTGGGGAAAGCACCGCCAAAACCACCAAAACACTTTTTGGGGATCCTCCTCTTGCCAAACCCAATCGGGGATGGCGCTCTCCTCCCGTTCCATCAGGTAGTCTGCACGGGAGCGGGCATCCTTGAGGGCTTGGTGTTGGTCATCGGCCAATTGCCAAAAGCGCTTGCGCCCGGAGAGCAAGTGGCTCATTTCTAGTCCAAGACCCAAGTTGCGATCCTCAACTTGATAGTTGATGGCTATGGGCAAATGGCCAATGGCCGCGCGGTCGCTGGCCGAGGCGATGAGATCCGCATCTCCCACACCTCTGAGAGGGGATCCCTCGGCTTTGGGAGAAGACCATCCCTGCATCGCCGCCAGTCTGGTCCACAGCCCTTCCTTGGAGCGGCCAGTCCTGTCGTGTAGGGCTTTGAGGGCGGGATCATGTAACAGACCCCAGAGCTTAGCTTGCCAGTAGTAAGACATGGTGTTTTCGCTGGAGAAACAGAACAGTTAGGAACTCCTCGAACAAGGAACAAAACCCCGGTAGCCACCCGATGTCGTGGCTACAGAAGCTACAAAACAAAATCGATCTGATCCCGGCCAGCCCTCAGTTTTCTTCAGTATTTCTCAATAGCCGTTGTTTGACCAAAAACCCAGAACCTGAGGGCGAACCGATGTCTTTAGCCTACGGAGAAGTGGAAAGATCCCCTTCCAACTTCCCTTCTGCCCAGGTCAATTTGGGAAACAGCTCTTCCAGGCCAGGCAGCAGGTCTTGCAAAACAAAGCTTTCTAGAGCTTCGCTGTTCAAAGGGTCTGGATTCATCTGCACATGGGCAACATCGTTGCGGTACTGGCTGAGGCGAGACCAGAGATCGGCAAGCTGCTTGGCGTCGGGCACATGGGTGGTAATAGGAGGAAGCGCCTGGGGCTGGTCTTCCCGTGGGATGAGGGATCGGCCCGATTCGCCAGTCGCAGGGGGATCTCCAAGGGGCTGGTCTTTCCGCGGAATGAGGGATGCCAACTGGTGTTCAATTCCCTGCCGCTCTTCTCGTTCGAGGTAGTTTTGGATCCCCTCACAGAGGCAAAGGGCGGAGACCACCCACTCCCGGGCCAGTAGAAGAGCTTGGGTGATGAGGCGCTTTTCTACATACCAGCGCAGCAGTTGAAATTGCTTTTGAACTTGGGCTTTGGGATCCGAAGCCCTGTCCGCGGGTAGAGCCAGTTGGCTGTAGCTATCCTGAATGCTTCGCAGCAGCAGGCCAAAAGGCTTGGCAAATTGACCCACCTCTTGCTCCAGATCCGCGGTGGAGTGCTTTTGCAAATTGGGCAAGTCCTCTTTTAGGAGATTGACAGGTCTTACCAGTTCAAGAGAGCGGGAAACATTGCGGATGGCTCGGCCAAAGCTTTGCAGCCGAGTAGGTCTGGGATCCCTTTTGCCGAGCTTTGGTTGGCGGTAAAAGTCCCGTTGAACTGTATCCAAAAGTTGGCCCAACTCCAAGGCCGAGCCGGTGCTGATGAATTTGTCGGTAGCTGTCAGCCAGTCCAAAAGACGAAGGGCGGGGGTGAGATCGATGATGGGTGTTTCCTGCTGGTCTTTGAGATAGAGACCGTAGTACAGCCCCTGAATATTTACATTCTTGGCCTTGCGCAAAAGGGCGGCTCCCAAGAGCACCAGTACGGGGATGGAGCGAAAGGCGTGGGTGATATCGAAAACCAGCCGCGTATGGGGCTCGATGCTATCGACCAGCACATCGAAGATCTCCCAGGTCTCTGCCTCGGTTTTCCCTTCAGGAATGGCCTTGGCAATTTTCTCCACGTGGGGGGGTAGGCAGTCCTGTAGATGCTTCCAATGGGTGTCATGTGCTTCTTGGGTTAGCAGCACAATCACCCTCTCGATGTCAAAGAGCTGACAGAGGGCTTTGGCAACATAACGGGTTCTATCGGCTTTCCGCTCCCCAAAAACATACACCGTCTCGCTGTAGGGGCTGGTGCCTAGAGTGGTCAAAAGGGTCTTGGCCATAGGGATCCTCTCGATGACGGCTTTCAAGCATTGAAGCACGGGCATCTTCAAGCTACTGCAGCTTGGAAGCCCCCCCTTCTCAAGTTGCCTGGAGAGGGTTCTGGGTTGAATGTTGCCCTATCCTCTCACGAAAAGTGGCATCCTCTGCTCAGCCGGTGCCAGAAAGATGGGGATCTCTACCCCCAAAATTGAGTGGAGCCATCTTGCCGCTGGATTTGGATCCCTGCTCGACAACTGTTTCAAAACGGTGAAGGTGGGGGATGTCAGAGCTAGCCTAGACAGAGATTCGGCCATCCTAAACAACGGGGATCCTGTGATGCTATCGACTCCAGAGTTGTCCATTTCAGGTCAAAAGCTAACTCCCGAACAGTTTCTGGCCTTGCCGGAGGGGGATATTGTCTATGAGCTAGTCGATGGGCGGGCCGTCTCCAAAAACGAACCCATGTCGCCAAAACGCTTCCATGCTCGTCTCCAACCGGTGTTGTGGCAAATTTTGGAGGACTGGTGCTCTAGCCCTGAGTGTCCTAAGCCTGGGTCAGCACATACTGAGTGGGCAGTTGTTTTAACACGAAAGGCAGAGCCCTGGATCCCGATTCCCGACCTCACCTACATCTCCAACGAGCGATTGCCAGTTGAGGCCATGACCGATGAGCCTTGTTTTGCCATTCCCGAGTTGGTGATCGAGATCCTTTCTCCTGGCCAGAGTTTTGGAGCCATAGCTCAGAAGGCAACCGATTATCTAGAAGCTGGGATCCCCAGGGTTTGGGTGGTGGATCCCCAAGCCAAGAGCATCACCGTCTTCTATCCCGATGCCCCGCCGCGCACCTTTACGGGATCCCAAGCCATTCAAGATGATTTCCTGCCGGGTCTAAAGGTGATCCCTCAAGATGTATTCGCTCAAGCCCGGATCCCTTAGGGGGTACCTAGCGAGCCCACGATAATCAGAGTTAGTTCCAGAAAGAGAGCATCCGGCAGAGGTGGCCACCCATCTAGGTCTGGAGCTGATTGGCTTAGGAATGCCGAAGGGATCCCGCAGTGATATTCCCTGCTAGGGGCTAATGGCGAGACGGAAAAGCTTCTCATCGGCCAGTTGAAGAACTTCCTGCCCTGCAGCCGCCAGTTGTTCCGGGGGCAAGTTCCGGTATTTGTCAATAAACTCAGGCAAAACTTGAAACTCCACCCGCTTGCCGGTCTCTCGGTGGATGACCACGCTGCGCATTTTTTCAAGAGATTCGACCTCCACCAGCTTCAAGTTCAACTTGCCCAAACTGGCCCCTGTTGCAGCATGCAAGCCATCCACAATGCACACGAACGGGATCTCTGCCGGCGACTCGTGAATGACCTCCACCAGAAAACGGTTCCTAGAAGTGTGGGGAGTTGGACTCATCAAGCCCAGCTCCTGCAGAGCGCGCATCCCCATGCGATAGCCGACCACGGCCCAAGGCCCAGCTCCGCCATGAATTTCCGTTACTCGCTGAACGGCTGTCGCTGTCGAGTCCGTTGCAGAACTGGTGACCGGATGAGCTGTCGCCGGCGCTCCCAGAGTTAGCTGAAGTGCAATCAGCAAAAGAGAAAGCTGCTGTGGCTTGGCAATGGATGACAGGTTCATAGGCAGCGAGAGAGCTGATAAAGAGGAGATGGGTCAAGCCATCCTAAGCTCTACCCTTCGAGGTTGCCTATGCGGGGGTAGGGGATCCAGCCCTCTTTTGGGAACTCTTCCGAAAATCACCTCCTGGCTGAAGAGGGCTAAGACCAATGGTATTCATCACTACCCTGCAAAAGATCCTCTGGAAAAATGAGGTGCACACTACCGTCTCTGCTGAAGCAATCCGTTGGGCCCTGCGTTACTATTGGCAGGTCTCAGGGAATGGCTGCGAAGTTAACCGACGTTGGAATGATCAAACCAACGACAACGAGTGGCAAGCGCCTAACTTTGATCCCGAGCGGTATATCGATGATGATGTCCTAGGCTTTATGCGTGCGGAAGGGGCTAAAGTAGATGCCTCAGACGAAAACTCATCCAGGAAGAAGGGAGAGAAGTTACCAAAGGGCACTACCACTGCTCGGCGAGGTGTTTTGGAAGTAACTCGGGCAGTTTCTACTCGACCCTACAGCGGAGATGTAACCTTCAACGCGAAAAGTGGCCAGAAGGGATCCACTTCTCTCTACGGAACGGAAGTCCATGCTACTCGCTATCAGTACGGCTTTGCAATGACTCCTGCTCGGCTCCACCGGCAAGACCGAGTAATCGAAGTGTTAAACGGACTGGTTTCGTTGGGGGAAGTAGCCGGCAATCACTCTCGCTTTCTCTATGACTTTTCACCGGATAGCATAGTCCTGCGCTGGACACACGACTTTTCGCCACGCCTACTCTACTGCTTTGAAGAAAACTCTGATGGAGAAATCAGCATGCCGGACTTAGTGCGTCGAGTGCAAGTGGGGGATATAGATCCTCAAGAGCTATGGCTGGCAGGAGCTGCTGCCGAAACTGAGGACGGGGAGAAGCTAGACCGGTTGGGTGCTCATGTAAGCTCAGGCATTAAATCAACAGTTGATCAACTTATCAGCTTGATTAGGCAGCAAATTTCTTGTGAGGAGGCAGCATGATTCAGCTCCAGGTTGAGGTGCCTATCGCCTGTTTTCGTCAATCTTGGGCCAGGGAGTTTGCCGAAACTTATCCAGTGCCGCCACCGGCTACTGTTTATGGAATGTTGCTTTCCTTGCTGGGAGAATGGGATCGGCATCGATATTGCGGATCCCAACTGGCAATTGCTCTCCTGAGCCAACCCCAGCTTTCTACAGTGATCCGTACCCTTCGTCGTTTTAAGACAAAAGATATTCAACATCCAAACAATGCCCGTCCTGACTACCAACAATTGCTGACCGATGTGCAGATTGCAGTTTTGGTCAACGGATCCCTTGCTCATGACCTAGAAAGAGCCTTTGAAAATCCTGAATTAATTGACCGATCTGGGGGACTAAGCCTAGGAGAGAGTCGTGACTTAGTTAACTCGGTAAGACCAATTCAGAAAGTCCCTTCAGGGGGAAGATGGCTAATTCAAGATGAGGATGGGATCCTGACCTTGCCGTATTGGGTTGATCACGTGGGATCGCGGGATACTCGCTGGCGAAGATACTCACTCCGAACTCTTGAAGGTGATGATGTGCCGGAGTTAGCCTGGACGGAAATTTGCCCAAACTAAGCCGTGAGAAGTGATTTTCCTCTGATTGCCGTAAGGCGTTGAGCACTACTGGAGCGTAGCGCGCAGTTGACGAAGTGGGCAATGATTTTCCTCTGATTGCCGTAAGGCGTTGAGCACGTAGAGCCGGCCGCGTGCCCTCTGGTAGACCAGTAGTGTGATTTTCCTCTGATTGCCGTAAGGCGTTGAGCACAATGTCCCACGGCTTATCGGCGGGGCTGTAGTCAGGTGATTT
>NZ_JANSIH010000005.1:0-1588 GCF_047462075.1 Synechococcus sp. R55.2 | reverse complement strand
TACGTGTGTGTAAGCAGGCCGATCCGATATTATCAGTGGGTAGACGTGCAAAGAGAAGTGAGCAGCAAGAACTGACCAATGCTCATAATTGGTCATTCTCAGCTCGTTTCTCACTTCTCTGTGCTCTTGTCAAGGCAAAGCATCCACCATTCCCGACCAGCATCAAACCCTAGCCGAGCGTGCTACCGCCAAAGATGTCAACCGGCAAACTACTCGTCTCGCCGCTGTAGCCAGCAGAATAGGCCATCGCTTCCGCCTTAATCCGCTCCTGGCGCGCTGCCAGCAGCTTATTGAGGGCAGCCATATACGCCTGGGCCGCAGCCACGATGGTATCGGTATGTACCCCGTAACCACTGAAGATCTGCTGGGTTGGACGACGACCGGTCAGGCTGATTGCGGTGCTGCTACTCTCGTTCAAGCGGGCAGGCGAACCTTGCTCGCGAATGCGCACCGTCACTTCGGCGACTGCGTCAAGCCCCTCAGTGATGGCATTGATCGAAAACTCGATCAACTCGTTGGGGCGCTGAATGATGCGGTTGATCGCCTGATAAACAGCATCGACCGGCCCGGTGCCCTGGGCGCTGTCAACTTTGGCTTGACCATCAGGCCCGATCAGGCGCACGGTTGCCGTCGGAATCATCCCGACACCCGATGCGTATTGCACGTGATCGAGTTTATACAACTCTGGGGTGTGCTGCATCTCACCGGCGATCAATGCCTCAATGTCGCGATCATCGACTCGCTTCTTCCGATCACACAGGTCTTTGAAGCGAGCAAAGACGTGCTGGAACTCCTCTTCGTTCAGCTTGTAGCCCTTTTCTTCGAGATACTTGCGGAAGGCATGGCGACCTGAGTGTTTCCCTAATACCAGCGTGTTGCTTTCCAGCCCCACTGTCTCGGCGCTCATGATCTCGTAAGTCTGGCGATACTTCAAGACGCCGTCCTGGTGGATGCCCGATTCGTGGGCAAAGGCATTGGCGCCAACAATAGCTTTGTTGGGTGGCACCGGTATACCAATAAAGCTACTGACCAGACGTGAAGTACGGGCAATTTCGCGGGTCTCAATGCGTGTCCGCAGGCCGTAATATTGTTGGCGTGTATGCAATGCCATCACCACTTCTTCCAGGGAGGCATTACCTGCCCGTTCGCCGATACCGTTGATAGTACATTCAACTTGCCGGGCGCCGGCACGCACACCGGCCAGCGAATTAGCAACTGCCATGCCAAGATCGTCGTGACAATGGGTCGAGAGGATGCACCGTTCAATGCCCGGTACATTCTCGCGCAAATCGCGTATCATCGCCCCATACTCATCAGGGGTGAGATAACCGACCGTATCGGGAATATTGAGGGTGGTAGCTCCGGCGGCCACGGCGACGGCTACAGCTTCACGCAGGAAGAGCGGATCGGTGCGACCGGCATCCATCGGCGAGAATTCGACATCCTCGCACAGCGAGCGCGCATAGCTGACCATTTCGTGAATCAGCTCCAGGGCTTCGGCGCGTGTTTTACGGAACTGATATTCGAGATGAATGTCTGAAGTTGACATAAATGTATGAATGCGCTTTTTCGCTGCCGGTTGGATCGC
>NZ_JANSIH010000004.1:0-1605 GCF_047462075.1 Synechococcus sp. R55.2 | reverse complement strand
GCCCACAGTCATGATGATGGTCTGCATGATAGGCGGTTAACTCAAATTTTTCGAGAGCTCTGTCTTGCTTTGCGCCCAGAGCAGCTGGACTTTGCCGATTCTGCTATCTTCTCTGATATCTTCAAATCTGGAAAGTAACTTCGTTGCCCTTGATGTTGGTGATGGTGGCCTTCAGTTTTTGACCAATCTGGAAGCAGGCTTGGCGGGCCCGCTGTTGGGTCTAGTCTTGTGGGTATTGGTTGTTTTGCTGTGGTCTGTCCTGCTGGGGCTCGTTTGCCGCGCCTTGGGGAACGGCGTCCCTGCGACCAGAGTGGCTGTTGGGCTGGGATCCCTGGTGTGGCGGAGTCTCGCCAGCAGGCATCCCCCCATTCCCGTAGTAGCGGGCCATGCCTAGCCCAGGATCTGCAGCACCTCTGCCGGCCTGTCCTGTAGGGCTACATCTTCAGAGACTACCGCAAGTGGAACATTCATACTGAACAGTATCTGCGCGACCTTTGCTTCGAGACTGTTGAAGAATCTAATCACATCAAAATTCGGTTTTATGGAGATCCGCGCTATCAAATCGTTATGGCTAAAACTCCTGGCGACTGGAGGGCTGGCCGCAATATTTCAAGGACTCCGTCCCGCTAACGCGATCGGGATATTCGCAACCTCATTTTTGGCCTTTGAGATCCTGAAACGAATAAAGTTTAGTTGCAAACCTAACTTTCTCAGGGGGCACGCAGCTGAGAAAAGTTGAACCGAGTCCTGATAGGCTGAAGAAAAGTTGGGATCCCTGCCATGTTCTACCTGCCGGTCTCGCTGCTGTTGTTTTTCATGCTGGTGTTGCTGCTGCCTTTCCTCTGGCTGGGGCTGGCAGTGGATGTGGTGGCGCTGGCGGTGGGAAAGCTGGGGTTCTCGCGGGAGGGAGCGCTGTTACTGCTGCTGGCCATCCTGGTGGGCAGCTCGGTCAATATTCCCCTCTATCGGGTGAAATGCGAGGTGACGCTGGTAGAAGACCTAGCTAGCTTGTGGATGCGGCAGTTCTGGGGGATCCCTTTGACCAAGCTTTCCCAGGAGACGGTGATTGCCTTAAACGTGGGCGGGGGGCTGATCCCGGTGCTCTTGGCCCTATACCAATTTGGGCGGGCCGATAGCGTGCTGATCCTGGCGGTAACGGCGCTGGTAACCTTGGTCAGCTACTATGCTTCCCACGTGGTGCCCGGGATCGGCATTCAGATGAATCCTCTAATTGCCCCAGCTACAGCAGCCTTGGCCGCTTTGTTCTGGGCTGGGGATCAGGCGCCAGCGGTGGCCTTTGCCGGCGGGGTTTTGGGTACCCTTATCGGGGCGGATCTCCTGCACTTGCCGGAGGTGTTGCGGCGCAATTGCTCAGGCATTCTCAGCATTGGCGGGGCCGGGGTTTTCGATGGTATTGCCCTCTGTGGCTTGTTTGCCCTGCTGCTGAGCTAAACCAGCAAATAGGTAAGGGAAAGGGTGATGGATTGGGCGGGATCCAGCCAACGCAAGTCGGGATCCCCTAAGGACTCCGTCCCGCTGGCGCGATCGGAGGCACGCTGAGTCAACTCCTCGAGGAGCGTTTGCGTCCATTCCAGCGGCCCATTG
>NZ_JANSIH010000003.1:0-12638 GCF_047462075.1 Synechococcus sp. R55.2 | reverse complement strand
CTCTATCTCGTCAGTGCTCTCTTTTGGCTCAAATGAAAGATCAACACAACCTAGTGGTTCAATAGAGCAACTCCGAGAGCAGCCTTGGCAATTAGAAACCCCAAATCCTGACAACCCGCCAGAAAACCCCTCCCGCATCTCAAGTGAGAAATGCCACTGAATAATTGGCCGTGTCCTCAGTAAACCCACAATCTGTAGTCATTTCAGGTTAGGGTGAGACGCCTGGGCTATTGAGAAAAGCCTTCTGGCCCGCCGCATTATTGCTCCGCAACGCTGACGCGACAACGCGACCAACGTTTTAGGTGTGGGTGCAGCGTCCTGGTTTGAATCGAAATAATCGTAACTTCCCTCTCCTGCGAAGGGAGAGGAGCTGGACAGCACAAAGGCATCAGGAACAGTCTCAAGCAGGTTCGCAATGAACCTCCACCTCGGCCTGCTGGGTTCCGGCAACCCCCGTCAGGGAATTCGTGTTACTTTGAAAATGATAATCATTAATAATCAAAATTGAGAACAGCAAGGAGGGCCTCATGAAAGTTGCCTACGTGTTCACCCATCCCCGCTGCGGCACCTACAAATTGGGCCAGATGATCCTGCCTCAGCTAGAAGCAGGGGTGCATGGAGCGGAGGTGGTGGGCATGTTCTTTTTCGACGACAACTGCTTTGTTTTGCGGCAGGGGGATCCCATTGGCGAGCGCTTGGCCAAGGTTGCCCAAGAGCAAAACATCCTGCTGATGATGTGCGACATGTGTGCCCTGGAGCGCAACTTAGCCGAAGGGGAACCCCGCTGGTGTGATGCCCAAGGACGCGGGCGCAAGGAACCGGCCCAGTGCATTCCCAAAAATGTAGTGCAAGGGGTGCAAGTGGGCTGCTTCCCTGACCTCTACGAGGCGTTGAAGAACAACCCACCTGACCAGGTGATCACTCTGTGAAGGATCCCTCACTTTAGCTGACGGCCACAGCAGCAGGTGGCTCCTGGCTGGGCTGAGAGCCGATCTTGCGGAAGATCAACCGCTCGTTGGCTACATCCACCAAAATGCGGTCGCCGGGTAGGAACTCGTTCTCCAGCAGCTTGGTGGCGATGGGGTTTTCGATCTCCCGCTGGATCACCCGCTTCAGCGGACGGGCCCCGAACACTGGGTCGTAGCCCACCTCTGCCAGGTAGTCCTTGGCTTCTTCGGTGAGCAGGATCTCGATTTGCTGATCTGCCAGCAGCTTTTCCACCCGCTGCATTTGCAGGCCGACAATCTGGCGAATTTGCTCTTTGGTGAGGGCGTGGAAGATGATCAGCTCGTCCACCCGGTTGAGGAACTCCGGTCGGAAGTGGTGCCGCAGCATGGCCAGCACCTGAGTTTTCATCTCCTCGTAGCGGCTTTCATCGGCCCCAATTTCCAGGATGAGGTCGCTGCCGATGTTGCTGGTCATGATGATGATGGTGTTTTTGAAGTCCACTGTCCGCCCTTGGGAGTCGGTGATGCGGCCATCGTCCAGCACCTGCAGCAGGATGTTGAAGACATCCGGGTGGGCTTTTTCCACCTCGTCAAACAGCACCACCGAGTAGGGGCGTCGCCGCACCGCCTCGGAGAGCTGCCCGCCTTCTTCGTAGCCCACGTAGCCTGGAGGAGCTCCGATTAGACGAGAGACCGAGTGCTTCTCCATGTACTCGGACATGTCGATGCGCACCATCGCCTCGGAAGTGTCGAAGAGGAACTCCGCCAAAGCACGGGCCAGCTCGGTTTTCCCCACGCCAGTGGGCCCCATGAACAGGAAAGAGCCGATGGGGCGATTGGGATCCTTCATGCCGGCCCGGGCGCGCCGAATGGCTGCCGCTACGGCGGCTACCGCCTCGTCTTGGCCCACCACCCGCTGGTGCAAATGGGCTTCCAGGCGCAGCAGCTTCTGCTTTTCCGACTCCATCAGGCTGGTGACTGGGATCCCGGTCCAGCGGGAGACGATCTCAGCGATATCTTCAGGAGTCACTTGCTCCCGCAGCAGCGGCTCGCCGTTGGTCTGCAGCTTGGCCAGGTGAGCCTCCTGCTCTTGGATTTGCCGCTCCAATTCCATCAGCTTGCCGTACTTGAGCTCGGCAGCGCGGTTGAGGTCATATTTTTGTTCAGCCTGCTCAATTTGAAGCTTAACGGCGTCCCGCTCAGCTTTAAGGCTTTGCAGGCGCTCAATAGCCTCTTTTTCAAATTGCCAGCGAGCATTCAACTCCCGTTGTCGCTCCGTCAGGTTGGCCAGCTCCTGCTCAATTTTGCTGAGGCGATCTCTAGAGGCAGCATCATCTTCTTTTTTCAGGGAGAGCTCCTCCATCTGCAGTTGCATGATCCGCCGGTCAATTTCATCCAATTCGACGGGCTTGGAGGTGATTTCCATTTTCAGCTTGGCCGCCGCCTCGTCCACCAGGTCGATGGCTTTGTCGGGCAGGAAGCGCTCGGAGATGTAGCGGTTGGAGAGCACCGCTGCCGCCACCAAGGCGGAGTCGCTGATTTTCACCCCATGGTGCAGCTCGTAGCGCTCTTTGAGGCCGCGCAGGATGGAGATGGTATCTTCCACCGAAGGCTGATCCACGTACACCGGCTGAAAGCGGCGTTCTAGGGCCGCATCTTTTTCGATGTGCTTGCGGTATTCATCCAGGGTGGTGGCGCCGATACAGCGCAACTCGCCCCGCGCCAGCATGGGTTTGAGCAAGTTGCCGGCATCCATGGCCCCTTCGCCGGCCCCGGCGCCGACAACGGTGTGCAACTCGTCGATGAAGAGGATGATCTGGCCTTCGGATTCAGTGACCTCTTTGAGCACAGCTTTGAGGCGGTCTTCAAATTCCCCGCGGTACTTGGCCCCGGCAATGAGAGCGCCCATGTCCAGAGCAATGACTCGCCGGTTTTTCAGAGACTCCGGCACATCTCCCCGGTTGATGCGCTGGGCTAGGCCCTCCACAATGGCTGTTTTCCCCACGCCGGGTTCGCCGATGAGGACGGGGTTGTTTTTGGTGCGGCGGGAGAGCACCTGAATGACGCGGCGGATCTCGTCATCTCGCCCGATCACCGGGTCCAGCTTCCCTTCGCGGGCCGCCTGGGTGAGATCGCGGCCATAGCGCTCCAGGGCTTCGTAGCGGGATTCGGGGTTTTTGTCGGTGACCCGCTGTTTGCCTCGCACCTCTTTGATGACCGGTTTGAGGCGCTCTACCGTCAGGCCCAGGGGTGCCAAGACCCGCTTGCCCACCCGCTCATCTTGCAGGGATCCCAAAAACAAGTGCTCCACCGAGATGAAATCATCGCCGTACTCTTTGCGAAACTCCTCGGCCCGATCCAGGGTGGTTTCCAGGCCGCGACCCAAGTAGAGCTGATCCACCCGCGCCAACTTGGGCTGCTGGTTGATGAAGCTTTCCACTTTATCCCGCACCAGCCTCGGATCGATACCTGCCCGTTGCAGGAGGGTTTGGGTGAGCCCCCCTTCTTGATCCAGAAGGGAGATCAGCAAATGCTCGGTTTCCAACTGTTGCTGCTGGTGCCGCCGGGCCACATCTTGGGACTGGACAATGGCGCTCCAAGCTTTTTCGGTAAATTGGTTGGGATTGGTGGGCTGCATAGGAGTTCGGCAGAGCTTTGCTACTCAGTATAGGAAGGCAATACAGACACAGGGAGCACCCTGGACTCTTTCGGGGCAGTAGAGCTGGGTGCCGGAAGCTCCGGTAGGATCTTCCTGATCTAGGTATCGCCTATTTTGCCAGAGCCAGAGTTCGCAACAACCGTCCTCTCCAGCTGCGATCCATGGAGGGATCCCCGCCTTATTCTTCTTCTTCGTAGGGACGGCCTTCCCCGATTACCGCCAGGTCAATTTGTTGGCGGTAGTAATCCACGTTCTTAATCTGCACCTCCACCCGATCCCCCAGGCGAAACTGGCGCCGACTCTTGCGTCCCACCAGCGCCTGCTGACGGCTGCGGTACTCGTACCAATCGTTTTTCAGGGTGCTGACCCGCACCAAGCCTTCCGCCAAGATGGGATCCACCTGGACAAAAAAGCCGTAGTTCTGGACACCGATGATTAGGCCGGGGAACACCTCTCCCAGGTGCTTTTGCATGAACTCAGAGCGCTTCAGGCCCATCAGCTCCCGCTCCGCCTGCTGACGGATCCGGTACCCCTCCTGAATTTTGGGCAGTTGCGCCTGGAGAAACGCCTGCCATTCCTCCTGCACCTTTGGCGGCAACACTTGCCAGTCGATTTGGCCGTAGCCGCTGGGGCCGTGCAGATCCACCACAGTTTTGGAGCGAGGGCTGCGGCGATCGCGTCCTTTGCTCAGGGCCAGGTGCAGAGCACGCAAATTGAGCAAGTCGGCATAGCGGCGCAAGGGGGCCGTAAAGGTGGCGTAGGGTTCTTTGAGGCCCAACCCAAAATGGCCGAGTTGCTCTTCCAGAGGCTGGAGACGATACTCGACCGGGGGCAAGGTGGCCAGCATCTGCGCCACCAAGGCCGGGCTCGCGCCAGAGGCCAACACATCGGGAGCGGTGATGCGGGCACAAATCCGCTGCCAGTCCGCCAGAGTTACGACAGCGGGATCTTGCAAATTCAGATCCAGCTTCATGGCATTGGCCAGGCGCAAAAAGCTCTGCAGGGCCTCGGCGGCAGGGGCAGGCTGCACGCGGGCCAAAGAAGGGATCCCCAACTGGCGCAAATGGTGGCCCAGGATTTGGTTGGCCAGCAGGAGAATTTCCGTCATCAGGGCATGGGCGCCGAGGCGATCGCTGATCAAGAGGGGGCCGTAGCCGCTTTCATCGGCAGAGTGGGGAGTGAGCAAATCCAACAGGGGCAGGTCAAATCCCCCCGCCTGGTGACGTTTGGCCCGTAGGATCTGGCTGAGGCGCAGCAGGTTTTGCAGCAGGGCCATCAACTCCGGCACTTCTTCGTCGGGGCCCAAGTCGGCGGTGGTGGCCAAAAGAGCCTGCACCTGACCATAGGACAGGTGAGCCCGCGATTGCACCAGGCTGGGGTAAATCTCGAAGTTTTGTACCACCCCTTCTGGGTCGAGGGTCACTAGCAGTGAATAGGCCAAGCGCTCCTGCTGTGGCAACAGAGCCAGGCGGTTGTGCACCTCCGGCGGAAAGAGAGGCAGCACCATCGTATCGAGGTAGACGGTGGCCGTCCGCTGCTGAGCCTCTTGCTCCAAGGGGTGGTCGGGATCCAGCCAATGGGCCACGTCAGCAATGTGGATCCCCAGCAGCCAGTGGTCATTCTCTTGCCGCTGCAAGGAAACAGCCACGTTGGGTTCCAAGCCGTGGGGATGCTGCAGATCCAAAGGCTCCAAAGTGATGCAAAACCAATCGCGCAGATCGCGGCGGCCCTTTTGGTCAGAGCGGCTGAGCTTTTTGGGCAGAGCTGCTGCTGCCTCCAACACTGGAGCGGGAAACTCCTGCGGTAGGTCGTACTTGCAACAGACCAAATCTGCATCGATGGAGGCCTCTGGGCCGTCGCCCAAAATTTTGCGAATGGTTCCGGTTGGGGGCAGATCCCCCAGCGGGTAGCGATTCACCTCCACATAGGCCACCCGACCTTCCGCCAGCTCGACAGGGGATCCCTCCGTCAGGGCCAGCTCGAACAGCAGCCGGTCGTCCAAGGGCACCACCCGAAAACCCTGTTCCGTCTGTTTGAGGCGACCCACCAGGGCAGAATTGGCCCGCTCCACAACGGCCACCACCTCTCCCTCAGGGCTGCGGCGACGGTTGCCATCTTTGGTGACCCGCGCCAACACCTGATCCCCATTCCAGGCGCCGCTGAGGTTGCTGCCGTGGATGTACACATCCTCCACCCCCGGCTCGTCCCGAATGGCGAAGCAAAAGCCTTTGCTGGAACAGCGCAAACGCCCCACCACCAAAGATTCGTCCGGCTTGCGCCGATAACGGGGTGGATCCCCTAGTCGTTCCAGAAACCCGGCCCGCACCAGGCCATCGAGGGCAATCTCCAGCATTTCCGGCGCTTCTGGATCGGCGGACTGCAAGAGAGCAAGAAGAGTATCTTTGTCGGTCAATTGCTCGGGAGGCTGAGAGAGAAAATGCTGAAAAATTCGAGAGAAGTCCATTTTGGGTATTGGCAAAAGAGGAGAGAAGAAGAGGGGTTAAGACATCGCAAGACCCAACCCGTTGGCGTTAGTCACGCTGGCCGGTGACGATAAAAGCTACCCGCTGACCGATGTTGGTGCTGTGGTCGGCCAGACGCTCCAGGTAACGGATCGCCAGCAACATCAATAGAATAGGCTCGACCGATCCGCGAATGTCAGACTGCTGCGCCAACGTATTGTAAAGGTTAGTGTAATCTTCATCAACGGCGTCGTCTTCCCGCTTCAGTTGTCGGCCCAGGTCAGCATCCAATTCCGTCAGGGCCACCAGGCTGTGGCTGAGCATTTTCTGGCAACGCTGCATCATCACCTGAATACGACCCAGCTCCGGGGGCGGCGGGTACATGACCAAGCGCAGGGCCACTTCGGCCAAATCTTTGGCGTAGTCGCCAATCCGCTCCAGATCGCGTACCAGTTGCATCAGGGTACTGATCCAGCGCAGATCCCGCGCCACCGGGGAGCGCAAGGCAATCAAATTAATACAGTCTTTCTCGATTTGACGATAAAAACGGTCAATTTGCTTGTCTTGGGCGATCACCTGTTCGGCGGCGGCCAAGTTCTGTTCAAACAGGGCCTGCTGGGCCAAGACCACCGACTTTTCCACCAGCGCCCCCATGCGCAGCACGTCCTGCTGTACCCGTTTGATGTGAAGTTGCAGCTCGGCTTGCCCCATGGCTTTCTCCCATGAATGTGGGCAGGGGGGAAATGTCTGCAGTCGTTTTGGATTCAACAGAGCCAGTTGATCTCAATCATGGCAAACTTCGCCTGGAATAAGGGCAGAGAAGACGGCCAACTTAGGCGAAGATGAGAACAGCGGTTGCCCTCTGAGGGGGATTCGTCCTCTGGAGTTCTCGGGTTGCTTTGTCGATTGAGACGGTCTCATGGCTCTTCCCCCCATCATTGTGTTGGACGATGATCCCACCGGATCCCAAACCGTTCACAGTTGCCTGCTCCTCACCCGCTGGGATCCGGAGACCTTGAAGCTGGGGTTGCAGGATAGCTCGCCAATTCGCTTTATCCTCACCAACACCCGATCCCTGCCGCCGGCCAAGGCCGAAGAGGTGACGCGGTCGGTCTGCCGGGCCCTCAAGCAGGCCATGGGGGAGCTGGGGTGGGAGCGGGCCCTTTTTGTTAGCCGCTCCGACTCGACGCTGCGGGGGCACTACCCCTTGGAAACCGATGTGATGGCAGCGGAGCTGGGGCCCTTCGATGCTCATTTTCTGGTGCCGGCCTTTTTTGAGGGAGGGCGCATCACCCGCAACAGTGTCCACTACCTACGGGTGGGGGAGCGCTGGGTGCCGGTGCATGAGACGGAGTTTGCTCGGGATGCGGTGTTTGGCTACCACCACAGCTATTTGCCGGACTATGTGCAGGAGAAAACCCAGGGGCGGATCCGGGCTGAGCAGGTGGAGCGATTGACCCTAGAGCAGATTCGCTCTGGCTGTTTGCCGCGGCTGCTGGCCTTGCAGGGGAATATCTGCTGTGTAGTGGATGGAGAAACTCAAGCGGATCTGGATCGGTTTGCCCAAGATGTTTTGGCGGCAGCCTCTCAAGGCAAACGCTTTTTGTTTCGCAGTGCCGCCAGCCTCCTGACGGCTCTGGCCCAGTTGCCGCCACAACCCGTTCCCCCGGAACAGATGGGGCAGTTTGTTCGCTCCTCTCAACCGGGGGTGGTGATCGTGGGATCCCATGTGCAAAAGTCCAGCCAGCAGTTGGCCCGCCTTCTGCAGGAGCCTGAAACCCAAGGCATCGAGGTGGAGGTGAGGCGACTATTGGATCCCGACGCGGAGCTGCTGCCTGGGATCCTGGCCCAAGTTCACAGCGCCTACGAGAAGGGTCTGACGCCGGTGGTCTACACCAGCCGGGAGGAACTGACTTTTGAAAAGGGCTCCGTGGAAAGGCGCCTGGCTTTTGGACAGAAGGTTTCGCGGTTGTTGATGGGCGTGGTGCAGGGGTTGCCGCCGGGAATTGGCTACCTCATCAGCAAGGGTGGCATCACCTCCAACGACACCCTCAGCACTGGCCTCGACTTGCCGGCAGTGCGTTTGCTGGGGCAAATTTACCCAGGGATCTCGATGGTGATCACCCCGTCCGATCATCCCCGCTTTCCCAACCTGCCGGTGGTGTTGTTTCCGGGCAATGTCGGCGAGGCGGATACGCTGCTTTTGCTCCACCGTCGCCTCAAAAGTCGGGGCTTGATTTAGGGTGAAGAGGATGGTCTTGTGGGTTCCTCCTGCCGATGGCTGAAGTTGTCCCCCCGCCGGAAGCCTTGCCCGCCTCGGATGCCTGGTGGGGATCCCTGCGGCAGAGGCGGAGGGAGTTACCGCCGACAGTCGTGCAGCAGGCTTCCCAGAGCTTGGGCAGCTGGGAGGTGGATGTTGTCATTGCCGGTGGCACCCTGGGGATCTTCTTGGCAGCGGCTTTGGCCAAGCGGGGCTGGCGGGTGATCCTGCTGGAGCGCGGGATCCTGCGGGGGCGGGAGCAGGAGTGGAACACCTCACACCAGGAGCTGCAGGTGTTGTTAGAGCTGGAGCTGCTTACCCCGCCCGAGTGGGAGGCAGTCCAGGTTACCCACTACCCGAGGGGGCGGATTGGCTTTGGGGAGGGCCCCCACTGGTGGGTGGAGGGAGTGCTGAATGTGGGCGTGGATCCAGTCAGCCTCCTGGAGTTCCTCAAGCAGCATTTCCTGGCCTGGGGGGGCCAAGTGTGGGAGCAGACTGCCTTTCAAAGTGCCACCGTTCACCCCGATGGGATCTGCCTCCAGACCACCAAGGGACAGATCCGTGCTCAACTGCTGGTGGATGCCATGGGGCACCGCTCGCCCATCGCGGCCCAGGCTCGCCAAGGGCAGCCGCCAGATAGCGTCTGTCTGGTGGTGGGATCCTGTGCCCAGGGGCTGCCCGACCAACCCACGGGAGATCTCTTCTACAGCTTTACCCCAGCCCAGAACGGCTACCAGCCCTTTTGGGAAGCTTTCCCTGCCCGCGATGGGCGCACCACCTATCTTTTTACCTACTGCGACCGGGATCCCCGGCGGCCTAGTCTAGAGCAGCTCTGGCGGGATTACTGCCGGCTGCTGCCAGCCTACCAGGGGGTGGAGCTGGCCCAGATCCGCTGGGTGCGCAAGCTATGTGGCGTTTTCCCCGCCTACCGCCGCAGCCCGCTGCAACTGCCCTGGGATCGCCTATTGGCGGTGGGGGATAGCAGTGGCAGCCAGTCGCCTCTAAGCTTTGGCGGCTTTGGCGCCATGTTGCGCCACCTGGATCGCCTACAGCAGGGGATCCACGAGGCCCTGGCGCAACGGCAGTTGAACCAGGCAGCCCTGGCCCTGCTGCAACCCTACCAGCCCAACTTGGCCGTGACCTGGCTATTTCAGAAGGCCATGATTCCCCCTCTGCAGAACAAAAGTTGGGATCCCAATAGCATTAACCGCCTGTTGAGCAGGGTGTTTGCGGCCATGGTTGCCGCTGGCCCCCAGGTGGTGCAGCCCTTTTTGCTGGATGTGGTGCAGTTTGGCGGCTTGGCCCAGGCCCTGTGGGGGGTGACGCGTCGGGATCCCAGCTTGGTAGCCAGACTTTTGCCTCGGTTGGGGTTGCCGGAGTTGGTGGAATGGGCGGGCCACTTTGGCGCGCTTGGCCTCTTCGAGCTGCTGCAAAGGCTAACGGATCGCCCGGAGCTGGAAACCGACCCCCAAGACTACTTCTGGAAGCGGCGCCGCGAGGCTTGGCGCTACGGCTGCGGTCAAGATTACAAGTTATTTCCATAGTGATTCTGTAGATATTCTATCTGAAAATAGGGGCTTTGAACGAGCTTGAGACGTTCCCCTGACAATCTGCACCGCCGAGGCCCTAACTCGCAGTTTTTATCTCATTAGGAAGAGGAAAGTTGAGAGCCAAGGAGCGGTTGCACTACTGTAATTCAACATAGCTGCAATCAAGACACTCAAGAGATATCGAAACATTGTCAATGTGATCAAGCTCACCATTACGTTTCACGACGTTTGATATCCATAGTGGAAGAGTTGGGAATTCTTTATCCATCCACTCGTCAGTGTAGGAGTTAGCCATGGTTATTCTCGACTACAGCGATGCAGACAGTGGCTTCTGGGCTTCGACTCCTCAGGGTTTGGTGGAGGTGATCAAGTTTCAGAATCACTTCTACGCCCTTCGGCAAGTGAACAAACGCGCCCAAGACGCGATATCTGCCAGTCGCGCCGACATTGAAAGGCGATTTCTTAGCATTGTGGTGCAGTTTGAGAATCACGCGGAAGTGTGGGCTCAACTGTCGCCGGGCGTACCCGTGCAGTCCCAACCAGAGGCTGCTCCTACGGGCAACCCTGCCAAGCCCAAGCTGACCTATCGCGGCCAACCGGTGAGCAAACCTTCCCGAAATCCCAGCCTCGCCCGCAGGCCCTTGCCTGACTCCCTCTATTTCCGCGGCGCGAAGATCGGCTAGACCGTTTCCGTTTGCCAGGTCTGGAGCGGTCGAGATTTCCCTTCTGGCCGCAGCCATCTGCGTTAGCGGTGCAAAGCACCATAGAGGCCCACCCCATAGCCCAGTACCTCAACCGGATCCCCTTGGCTTTCTGCCGGCAGTTGGGATCCCTTTCCCAACCACTGGGCCTCGTGGCTATCCAAAAGCTTCTCCCAGGTGCCGCCGGGCCAATGGGCATAGGTGACCGCCTGATTGGGGCTGAAGTTGAAAAGGGCAAGCAAAGACTGGGATCCGTGGCGGCGGTGCAGGGCAAGGCCAGCGCCCGAAAACAGCTCCACTTCCACTCCATCCCGCTCCAAGTGCTGGAGAGCCGGTTGGGTTTTGCGCAGCCGGATCAGGGTCTGGTACCACTTCCAGAGAACCTGGTGGTGACCGGCCTTTTTCAACTCCCAATTCAGCTTGGAGCGCAAGAAAGTCTCTTCAGCTTGGGGATCCGGCGGCTCTCCCTGCCAGGCAAAGGCGCTGAACTCGCGGCGGCGTCCCTGTCGTACCGCTTCCACCAAATCGGGATCCCCGTGGCTGACAAAATACAGAAATGGCGCCACTTCCCCATACTCTTCCCCCATAAATAGCAGCGGCAGCATGGGAGCTAGCAGCAGGGCAGCGGCAGCCAATTTGAGGCCCTCGAAAGAGGTGAGCTGGCTGAGGCGCTCTCCCAACATGCGGTTGCCGATTTGATCGTGGTTTTGGATGCAGACCACAAACTGGGATCCTGGCCGTCCGGCGGCGGAGTTGCCGTAACGCCTGGCGCGGTAGCGGGAGTATTGGCCGGAAAAGACGTAGCTTTCCCGGTAGGACTTGGCCAGTTGCTCCAATTGGCCAAAATCCTGGTAGTAGCCCACTGTTTCGCCGGTGAGCAGGGTGTGAACCGAGTGGTGAAAGTCGTCGCACCACTGGGCATCTAGCCCGTAGCCCCCTTGCTCTCGGGGGGTGATGAGGCGGACATCGTTGAGGTCGCTTTCGGCAATGAGAACCCTGGGCCGGCCAGTGCGAGCTTCTAGGGCATCCACCCGCTCCGCCAGCTCCTGCAAAAAGGGCCGGGCGCCGAAGTCGTAGATGGCATGCACCGCGTCCAGCCGCAGCCCATCGAGATGAAACTCCTCCAGCCAGTACTCGGCGTTTTGTAGGAAAAACTCTCGCACGCCGTCAGAATAGCGGTCGTCGAAGTTGAGGGCATCCCCCCAAGGGGTGTGGTACTTGTCGGTGAAGTAGGGGCCAAAATCCCGCAGGTAGTTCCCCTCCGGCCCCAGGTGGTTGTAGACCACGTCCAAGATGACGGCCAAGCCCAGTTGGTGGCAGGCGTTCACCAGGGCTTTCAGATCTTCAGCTCCCCCATAGGCGGTCTGCACCGCGTAGGGATAAACACCGTCGTAGCCCCAGTTGCGTCCCCCCGGGCATTGGGCCACCGGCATCAGCTCCAGCACATTCACCCCCAACTCTACCAATTCCGGCAGGCGAGTGATCAGGGCGGCAAAGGTGCCCTCAGGGGTAAAGGTGCCCACATGCAGCTCGTAGAGGATCCACTGGGGCAGCGGGATCCCCTTCCACCCCTGATCCTGCCAGTCGAAGCGGGGATCCACCACCCGCGAGGGGCCATGAACGCCATGCGGTTGACAGCGGGAGGCCGGGTCTGGTCGCTCCACTACCCCTGCTGAGGTGTGCAGGCGGTAGAGATAGTCCACCGGCCCAGGCGGGATCCCGTCCACCTCCCCCTGCCAATAGCCCTGCTCATCCCGCACTAGAGTAAAGCAACGTTGGACAGGGCTGAGCAGCTTCAGCTCCACCTGCTCAACCAAGGGCGCCCACACCGAGAAGTGATAGCAGCCTGAGCCCAGGGGATAGGCGCCCATCCGCCCGGCCTGGAAGAAAGGAGAAGCCTGCAACACAGAATCTATCCCGCAACTCGGCTTCCACTATAGCGAGCATGCCTGGCAAAAGCCGGAGAGTGGGTTTTTGGCTTCTCCTCTGCCATAGTGGAATGGGTCTGATACATTTACGCTGAACACTGCTGAACATCACTGTTCAACTATGCAGCGAT
>NZ_JANSIH010000002.1:0-1624 GCF_047462075.1 Synechococcus sp. R55.2 | reverse complement strand
GGCAGGATCCCAGAAGCCAAGAGCCCCCCACCGCCATCAACGTAAGGGAGAGAGGGCGCAGCCGAGAATGAAGCTGGACTTGCATGGCGGCTACCTAAGCAGCTAGTGGATATAGCCAATCGTAGCATCTAGGCATGAGCCTGCAAACCCAAATTTTCTGTAAGTGAAAAAACGTTCCACTCTAGCACAAGTCAAGATAGTCTAACAAGATAGTCTAAATTGTGAGTAAACCTACGGCCTGTTCACAGATCAAGGGATACAAAACGTCGTGTTTCTGAGGCTTGATTCCGATGAGTCCAGAACAGGCAGGCTTACAGCTGTATCCTGTAGCCTCTTAATAGGCTGTAGCGTAATAAGATCCCAAACTCGGCCTGGAGGAGCTGTAGTGAACCAAAGTCCACGAAATGCTTGCCCCGCGGCGATAGCAGCCAAGACAGGAATAGTTATCAGTTGAACATTTCCTGCAACAAACTTGAAGCTTTCCTGTACATGTTGCTTTTCCCCAGGCAATGACACTTCTCCCTTTGCCAGAAGTTGCAATCCTTGCTATGCTTGAGCTTAAGCAGAGCTACTCCTTCTCTCTAGCAGGAAGAGCAATGGGGGTCATTAGCTGTGACGCAAGCCACCAACTTTGAACAGCTGGGAACTTTATTTTGGCAAGGATCCTACTCTGCCTTTTTTGCCCAGGCCGAACAAGAAAGTATTCCCTCAATTCTCCTAGAGACCATTGCTCTTTCCATCGCTCCTGAGTTTGCAGAAAGGTACAGGGGTGGATCTCTAGAAGGGTTATTGTGGCCACAGACAAAGCGACTTTTGCAAGTTCTGTCGATTGTCTATCAACCTGTTGCAGAACGCATGCGGGAGGAAGCCCTAAAGCTTCCTGTACACCACCACCATAGACTTCAGCTGCTGGCGCACAGCCTTGACTGCTTCGCTAGAGCTGGGGAAGAGGATTGGGTGTGGTTAGTATTGAAGCAAATTCTAGAAGATTGGCCTCCAAATGCCTTTATCAACTCTCTTTACGATCCCCAGACAGGCGAGGAAGTGGCGCGCCTGTGGCTATTTCAGGTTACTCAATACCTTCGTGACCTCTCTCAGGAGGAGGCTGATGCCTTTTTACCCACAGCCAGTTCCTTCTATCATCGAGAAGCTGCTGCTGCGTATGGCCACTGGGTCAATCAGAAACGGAACGGCGACTCCGCCTGGCCAGAGTGGTATATCCCACCAGAAATCCGGCTAGATGAGCCTTTTGGAGCAGCTCTTGCAGAAATTTGCAGGGATCCCTCCCTGCGGGTGGTGGTCGAGGTAGGGGCCAGTAGTGGAGAAGGATCCACAGCTGTTTTGCGCTACGCCCTTCCCAACTCTGTTCGCATCTACAGCATAGAAGCTCATCCTGAGCGCTACAAAGAGCTGGCTAGAAGGGTAAGCAAGGATCCCCGCTGTGTCCCCATTCACGCTGCTGCCCAACCTAGGATTGCTACAGGGGAGGAGGTGGAAGAATGGTTGGAATCTGGCTCTAGCATTTGGACTCCCTATGGCCGAGAGCAGGCTGTACAGAGGCGTCAGGGGGATGAAGATTTACTCAAGTCTGTGCCCACAGATGGGGCAAGCCAAGTTCCCAATC
>NZ_JANSIH010000001.1:0-12672 GCF_047462075.1 Synechococcus sp. R55.2 | reverse complement strand
GAAGCCCTCTACCAGGGGCGGTACAAGGCCACCTCTGTGGAGCAGCTTCTCCGCCTTTGGCAGCGTCGCGGCTCTCCTCATCTTACCTTTCCCCCAGAAATCGGCCAGTTCCTTTGGCAGGAGCAGCAGGAGCTGATCCGCTCTTTGGCTTCGGCTGCCCTTGCCTGTTCTCCGTTGCCGCCGGTACCCCTCGCAGGATCCCTGTTTTCCCGAGAACCGGCCATATCTCTAAACTTGTTGTTGGAGCAGTTGCAGGAGCTTCCCCCCAAGCTGCGCCGCCTGCTCGCCCAGTCCCCTCGTGCCGGTGGGACAGAGTCCTCATCGTTCGCGACAGAGGTGCAGAGCACATTCCCGGAGATTCCGCAGATGGTCGTTGACCCGCCAACTCCTGCCGAGCCTCCTCAGGGACAGTCTTGATGGGTTTGCCACCTTTTCCTCAGGGATCCCCGCCATGACCTTTCCCCTTGATCGCGACAGCGGTGCAGAGCACATTGCCTCCTTGCCCTGTGGGGTGATCACCGTCAGCGACACACGCACCCCTGAAACCGACCACAGCGGCCAGTTCATCTGCACAGCCCTCCAGGAATCCGGCCACCGGGTGGAGAGGTATTGCATTCTCCGAGATGAACCGCAGCTCATTCGAGAGCAGGTTCAGGATTGGGCCGGATCCCTGCCGGTGATCCTGTTGAATGGCGGCACAGGCATCGCCCCCCGCGACACCACCTATGACGCCATTGAGGCTCTCTTAGAGAAGACCTTGCCCGGCTTTGGGGAGATCTTCCGCCAGCTCAGCTATGCCCAGATTGGCAGTCGGGCCATCGCCTCTCGGGCCATCGCCGGGATCCACGGAAAGTGCTTGATCTTTTCCATGCCTGGCTCCCCAGCAGCCGTGCAACTGGCTATGCGCAGCCTGATCCTGCCGGAGCTACCCCACCTGGTTAAGCAACTGCACCAGGGCAAGCATTGAGGCAGCAGGCCGTCTTAGTGATCCCCTCTTAGGCCAAGAGGGCAGTCGCCTTGGCAAGAGCCTCCTCCCGCAGCAGAGCGGCTTTATCGGTGCGCTCCCAGGGCAGATCCAGGTGAGTTTGCCCGAAGTGACCATAGACCGCTACATTTTGGTAGAAGCGTCCCCCCCGTTGGCGGGGCAGCTCCCGCAGTTGGAACTGGGCCAAAATGGCTGCCGGCCTCAGATCGAAGTGGCGCTGCACCAGCCGCAACAGCTCTTCGTCGGGGATGCGCCCTGTGCCAAAGGTTTCCACCAAAATGTTGATGGGGCGGGCTACCCCAATGGCGTAGCTCACCTGCACTTCACATTTTTGCGCCAAGCCAGCTGCCACGATGTTCTTGGCCACGTAACGAGCCGCATAGGCAGCGCTGCGATCCACCTTGGTGGGATCCTTGCCGGAGAAGGCCCCGCCCCCATGGCGAGAATAGCCGCCGTAGGTATCGACGATGATCTTGCGTCCGGTCAGGCCCGCATCTCCCTGAGGGCCGCCGATGACAAACTTGCCGGTGGGATTGGTGAGGAAGCGGGTGTGGCTATCCGGCTTGATGGGCAGCTCGGCAAACACCGGCGTGACCACTGCCTCCCAGAGATCGGCGCGGATCCGCTCTTGCACCGCCGCCTCTTCCGTAATGGCGCCAATCGTGGGTGTGTGCTGGGTGGAGATGAGCAGGGTGTGAATGCCCACCGGGCGACCTTCCTCATAGGCCACAGTCACCTGCGTTTTGCCATCCGGGCGCAGATAGGGCAGGGTGCCGTTTTTGCGAACCGTGGCCAACTGGCGGCTGAGGCGGTGGGCCAAGCTAATGGGCAAGGGCATCAACTCGGGAGTTTCATCGCAGGCAAAGCCAAACATCAACCCCTGATCCCCGGCCCCGACCAAGTCGAATTGATCTTCCTGGGAGCCGCGACTTTCCAGGGCCACATTCACCCCTTGGGCAATATCGGGAGATTGCTCATCGAAAGCCACCAACACCGCGCAGCTTTCTGCACTAAACCCATTCTTGGCATCGGTATAGCCAATTTCGGCCACCTTGTCCCGCACCAGACGGGTGAAGTTGACCTGCGCTTGCGAGGTGATCTCCCCGGTCAACAAAACCAGGCCCGTATTGACCACCACCTCGGCAGCCACCCGACTGAGGGGATCCGCCGTCAAGAGGGCATCCACGATGGCATCGGAGATCTGATCGCAGATTTTGTCGGGGTGCCCCTCCGTCACCGACTCCGAGGAAAACAAAAACGACTTGGACAACGAACCTTCTCCTTAAAAGCTAGAACTGAGAACCTGAACAAAAAACAAGGCTCACCCGCTCGTTCATTATCCGTCGGAGAAAGAGCCAACCAGGGATCCCCAGGTGCTCCGCACCAGCCCCAACTCAGCCAGAGGAAAGGCCCAGCAACCAGCAAGCGTTCTGCACCGCTGACGCACCAGCACTGCCGCGAAGGCCTTGCCCCGCTGCCGCGACCAGAGCTATGGGAGCTGCTAAAGGATAAAGTTGCCAGAAAAGTCCCCCGACAAAGAGGGCTATCCTCTAGAGAAAACTTTATTGCCTTTATCTTTCGGTTACTGACTAACCGCAGGAATTGGCACCGTAGCGGAGGCTTCCGCCGGGTTGCCGCAGCTTCATTGGGCCTGGTCCCTCAGTCTGCTCTGGATAAAGAACGGAACTTGTCCCTATAGTACCCCCAACCTCCGCCCATTTGTCAAAAAAATAAGCTGTGGGCGGCTTCAGCCAAACAGACCCTGCCACCAGTCTGTCCCCTGAGCGGCTTTGAGAAAGAATGCGCCGGCCAAGCCCAGGGGGGAGAGAACGCCGAGAAAGCCAACTGTCCCCAATCCCCAAGCCAAGCGGTGCAGATGCTTTTTGTCGGCAGGATTTGGCGTCGTTTCGGCTGAGATGGCCAACAGGGATCCCAAGGCTGCCAATAGGGATCCCCCCAGACCTGCAAAGTAGCTGGGCGCTAGCCACGGTTGCAACTCGGCGGCAGATACGACTTGGATGCGGGGCAAGACTTGAAAACACCCTATTGCCAGCACTGCCCAGATGAAGCAGTACATTAGCAGGCTATCTCGGAAAGCGGCAGCCGGTTCTCTCATATCCCAGCCGAATGAAACCGGATTAGGATAAAGGCGGTTCACTGTGGGGAACTTGGGTTTGCCCCGACGGTCGCGCCAGTGGTGCAGTTCCCCTCAGCCTGTGTGGCGAATCTCGATTCCTTTTGATTATGGCCCAACCCGCCCTGTCTGGCTTGCCTGCACCGGCTTCCGGATCCCAACCCCTCTCGACAACAGAACTTGAGGACGCTTGCGATAGCGGTGCGGAGTCTTCACCGGGCGCAGAGGCCGACCCAAACTGGCGGCATCGCCAAAGAATGCAAAAACGCCAGCAGATCCAGCGGCAGCGTCTGTCGGGCATGCGAGATGACAAGGGCTTGATCATCGTACACACCGGGCAGGGCAAGGGAAAGACCACGGCTGCCTTCGGCATGATCTTCCGCGCCCTCGGCCAGGGATTGTCGGTGGGGGTGGTGCAATTTATCAAGGGGGCCTGGGATCCAGGAGAAGCCAAGCTATTGCGGAAATTGGCCGAGCATCCAGAGCTGGGCCTGGGGAAAATAGCTTTTTACGCCATGGGAGAGGGCTTTACCTGGGAAACCCAAGACCGGGAGCGAGACATCGCCCATGCACAGGCGGCCTGGGAAAAGGGGCGGGAGCTGTTCACCAGCGGGGAGTTTCAGTTGGTGCTTCTGGATGAGATCAATGTCGCCCTCAAGTTGGGATATCTCTCGCCGGACAGGGTGTTGGCCGGGCTAGCGGAGAAACCGGAGCGGGTTCACCTGATCTTGACGGGGCGGGGCGCGCCGGCAGCGTTGATCGACCGAGCCGATCTGGTGACGGAGATGACTTTGGTCAAGCATCCCTTCCGTGACCAGGGGATCAAGGCGCAAATCGGCATCGAGTTCTAACCCTTGGGCAGGAAAGATGGCCATTCTGCTGGCGGCGGCAGCAAGCGGCAGCGGCAAAACCACCATCACTCTGGCTCTGTTGGCCGCTCTGAGGCGACGGGGCCTGCGCATCCAACCTTTCAAGGTGGGGCCGGATTACATTGATCCTCTGTTTCACACGGCGGTGAGCGGGATCCCCTGTCGCACTTTGGATCCCTTCTTGACCGACGAGGACTTTGTGCAGCGCTGCTTTCGCCACCATTGCCAGGGCAAGGATGGAGCCATTGTGGAGGGGGTAATGGGCCTCTTCGATGGACGAGCGCCGGGATCCCTGCCCCTCCCCGAGGGCGGAACGGAGCCTTTTTTTGCCAGCAGCGCCCATGTGGCCCGCCTGCTCGGGATCCCTGTGGTGCTGGTGATCGATGGCAGCGGCATGGGAACGACGGTGGCCGCTTTGCTCTACGGCTTGAGCCGCTGGGATCCCCGCCTCTCCATTGCTGGGGTGATTTTCAACCGGGTGGCCTCGGAGCGGCATGGACAAATCTTGCAGCAGGCAGCGGCTGCAGCAGGGATCCCAATCTTGGGCCAGTTTCCCCGGCGGGAGGATTTGCGGTTGCCCAGCCGACACCTGGGGTTGGTGCCTGTCTCAGAACTGGATCACTTCCCCCACTGGCAAGCTGCCTGGGCCGAGCTGGCCGAGCAACACGTCAATTGGGATAGCCTATTGCCCCTCATTCGGAGGCTTCCTCCAGCGGTAGGAGAGCTGTGGCCAGGGATCCCCCCTCTCACCGAAAGGACTCCGCCCCGCCGCTGCGAACAGGTACGGGTGGCGGTGGCCCAAGACCACGCCTTTAACTTCTACTACGCCGACAACTTGGATCTGTTGCGGGCCTGTGGAGCCGAGCTGCTGGAGTATTCCCCCCTCCAGGTGGGGCTATGGCCACCGGAGCCCTGCGACGGCGTGCTGCTGGGGGGAGGGTTCCCGGAATTGTTTGCAGCACCTCTATCTGAGAGAATTAACCAACAACCTCCCCCGCCCACCCACCCACCCCTCTACGCCGAGTGCGGCGGACTGATGGTGCTGGGCCAATCCCTTACCGATTTTCAGGGAAAGACCTACCCGATGGCCGGGCTGTTGCCCATCCAGGTAGACATGGCCGACCGGCTGTGTTTGGGCTACCGCGAAGCTGCGGTTTTGCGCCCAACCCTGCTGGCCCCAGCCGGGGATCGCCTGCGCGGGCATGAATTTCACCGCTCCCGCAGCACCCCTATCTCCCCAAGCCCAATCTATGGCTGGGGATCCCCCGCCCAGCCTCAACAGGAAGGATGGGCCACCGAGCGCCTTCACGCTTCGTACCTGCATCTGCACTGGGGATCCCGTCCCGACCTGGCCATGCGGCTGCTGCGAAGTTTCATAAGGATTACTCGGGGCCTGCCCATCCCCTCTTAGAACACCGTGCCATCGCTGAGCAGTTGGATGGGGGGAGAAGCATCTGGCCTGAGCTGGGCAGCGATTTGCCGCCCTGCCGTCCAGGTTCCCCCTTGCAGTATTTTCACCAGGGGCAACTCCTGGGCAGAGCAGCCAAGCCTTTCCCGGATTAAGGAGGCAACTTGATCCAGCAAAATCACCGTCAGGGCCCGCCACTCCACAATCACCGTCGAATCTGGGGGATGCGGTTGCTGCCCAATCTCCGGCTGCTTGAGCTGGATCACCCCCAAATCCACAAACAGCCCCCCGTTGCGATACTCCGCCAAACCCGTCAGCTCATCCAAACCCCCGATTGGGATCCCCTCCTGCTGCAACGGCTCCAGCAGAGAATAGGTCATCCACTGCAACAACTTGTGAAAAGGCACCCAATGGCTCCCCGGCTCCGTTTGGGGCAGGTGGGGATAGGGCCAGACATCCCCCAGAGGGATCCCGGCCAGCGAGACTCGCCCAGGCCAAATGGGGCCAACCCCCCTCTGAACCGCCTGTAAGACCTGTGCTGCCTCGATCCCACCGCTGGGATCCTCAGGCTGGATGGCGTCCCACAACCGGCCTGGACGAGGAAGATTGTGACCAGATCCAAAGTAATGAGGTTGAGCCCGCAAAGTTTGTGCCAACCTTTGCAGCAGTTGCCAGCGCCCCTCCAGTCCCAGTAAAGGATTTTCCGGCCCCACCTGGAAAGCTGCTGCCAAATCCGCCAAGGTGATCCGCTCCAGGCCCGCCGCATCCACCTGCAGAGGCTGCTGGGGATCGCTGGAAAACCCACCTTGCCAGAACCAGTCGAAACTGGCCAAGGCCAAACCTTCGGAACGACCCACCACCGTCTGACTTTCTGGATCCCAGTACTTCCAGGCAGAGCCTGCGCCTGCGTCCAGCAACACGCTGACGATGGCCAGATCCCACTTGCATCGCAGCCGCTCCAGCGGATCCATGTCTTTAAGTCGATTTTCCAGACGGGTTAGGCGCTCCCCGGATCCCACTTGAAAATGTTGCCAGCGGCTGTGGAAGGGAATTTCCCCGTTGGGATAATGGGCCCGCATTGTGGTGATCACATAGTTGGCTACGGATCCCAGCCGGTTCAGGTCGAGGCGAAAATGCTCTGATTCACCGGCCAAAACCCTTTCCAATAGCAACCGACAGCGATCCCGAATGGCTTGGGGACTCTGCAAATAAGCCACTCGTTTTTCCAGATCAACAGGTGTCAGCATCAAGCCGTTCCTTCTCAATTGTCCATGCCGAGAATTTTCTCAGCATAATCGGGCGGGAACCCACCTTGATCTGCATTCGTCTGCAAGCCTTGGCCCACTTGACACTCCCGCCGGTCTCTTGTCAAAAGACCGCGTCTTACTTCGCGATCGGTGAGACCCTTGCAAGAGAAAGCTTTGAGGCAACTGTCCTGCTGACACGAGCAGCCCTGAGCCATTTTGAGAAAAGACTGGGCCAAGCACTGGGTGAGGATCCCGATAGATAAGAGCATTGACTCGAGGTAAATTTTGATGTCCCTGTTAAGAGAAGTGTTGAATACTACATTTCACTGAAGTAGACTTCGCCTACTCTGTGGCCTTAACCACTTCCTTGAGGGGTTGTCGATTGTTATGATAGATGTAATCCTAGCCCTAAGCATAAATTACTAGTTAGGTCATTTGCAGCTAGGCTAAGCCCCAAAAGTGCCAATCCGTTAGGGAGGAGTGTGATGTTCACACGGTTGGCGGAACAATACCGCAGCTATGTTCAAGATCTGGTGATGAGTTTGCAGGCTCTGGCCATCGTTTTGGAGAAGCGGGGCTACCCAGCCTCTTGCTACACCTGTGGTACGTCTTTCGAGAGTGCCTCGTTTATGGTCAGTTTACGAGAGGGGCACCTAATCCGCTTTTTGGTTTCCGAATGCTCCATTAGCTGGACAGAAATGCGGGATGACCGGGAGCTTATGAAATTGGAAGGGGCAGAGGCGATTCGCCAACTGCAGGAGCTGGCAGAGCTTATCAAAGATGAGCTGTTGGTCGCCGCCACGCCGGCTGAAGCTCTGGTGGCCAGCACCTGATCCTGGCAGGCCCTAGGTCTGCTCAAACCCAAGCCGTAGCCGATTGGACAACTAAGCCTAACCTTCTAGGCCGCTGCTTTGGAGATTTTTCCCCTGTTGAGGAGTAAGGGTGGAAGAGGGATCCCCCTCGACGGAGTGGCAGTTGGCTGGCTGCCCATGCCGCTTGTATGGGGATCCCAGATGACCCGCTCTCCCAGCTTGTATCTGGAGTGGTTTGTGGCGGCAAAGCCTCTCTGAGTAAAGTCTGAGTAAGGTGTCACCGCTGCCAGGGATCCCCTGTTGACGGCTTCATCTTATAACTCTGACCCAATACCCCCAAGGGGATTCGAACCCCTGTCGCATCCGTGAAAGGGATGTGTCCTAGGCCTCTAGACGATGGGGGCGCTCTCCGACAAGGCGATCCTAATCCTAAAGAAGGATAAGTAAGCTTGTCAACCTTTTAATCTGCATCCCCAGACCCACGCCCTGCCAAGTTCAGAATCAAGATCCCCAGCAAAGCCAGGCTCAGCAGGCTGGCAATCACAATCGGTTCATCTGGGATCACGTCCATCTTGGCTTCACCTCACCACATCACAAAGAGCCACACCTCAGACCCGTTCCACATCCCAGAAGAAGAGGGATCCCGCTATAACCACCCCGTCTCTTTGCTGTTCTAGCCGGCTCACACCCCATCGAGCCCCGTACGGAGGCGGGCCGGTGAGTCGTCCTGAGCAAAGCATCCATCCAGTGGCTTAGACTACACTAGTAAGGACTGACCCATCGTTTGGACTGGCATGATTCCCACCGTTATTGAGCAATCTGCGCGAGGCGAGCGCGCCTTTGACATTTACTCGCGTCTCTTGCGGGATCGGATCATTTTCTTGGGCACCCAGGTGGACGACGACATTGCTAACCTGATTGTGGCCCAGATGCTCTACTTGGAGTCCGAAGACCCTGAAAAAGACATCTACCTCTACATCAACTCCCCCGGCGGCTCTGTCTATGCTGGCATGGCCATTTACGACACCATGCAGCACATTCAGCCGGATGTCTCCACCATCTGCATTGGTTTGGCTGCCAGCATGGGAGCCTTTCTGCTGGCAGGGGGCACCAAAGGCAAGCGCATTGCCCTTCCCCACGCCCGCATCATGATCCACCAACCCCTTGGTGGAGCTCAGGGGCCAGCTACCGATATTGAAATTCAGGCCAAAGAGATCCTCTTCATCAAAAACAGCCTCAATAGCTTGCTGGCCTACCACACCGGCCAACCTCTAGAGCGCATCGAACGAGATACCGACCGCGACAACTTCATGACCCCAGAACAAGCCAAAGAGTACGGCCTTATCGACCAGGTGATCAGCAAGAGACCCCAGCCAACCCTGGCAGCCGTTTCTTGACCGTCCAGGCCCTGCGGGTGGGTTTGCTCTGCTCCCTCAAAGAAGGGAGCTTTTGGTTTTGGCCGGGGATCCCACCCGAAGGATATTAAGAAAGCCAAAGAAATCTGTATTCTCGGCAGGCAGCAACGGGACTCACTTTAACCAAACTAATCAAACTCATAAAGAAAGTAATGTTCAGCCCACTATTGCGGATGATAGCTTAGGATTAAACCAATATAGAGTTGTGTTTGCCGAGATTCTAGCTTAGGCACTGTATAAAAATCTTTCTACTGGATTTGCAAGTCCAGGGAGTCCAAGCTAGCAATTGAAGGCACTCGAAAAGAAGGGTTTGGGGCTTCCATCCCCTGGGATGAAGAGTGTCTTAAGGCCCAACTTTGGCCTCGCGGTTGTGGGGCGAGTTCGTTCACGAAAACTCGGTGGTCTTGAGTTTTGGCCCTGGGTTTTTTCCTCTTGGTTGCATCCGTGAATGGCATTTTCTGGTTCTGTGATTCGTTCAGAGGGAGATCAACGTGGCCTATTCAGCAACCCAATCCAAAAGCGGCTATCAAGCCGGTGTGAAGGATTACCGACTCACCTATTACACTCCCGACTACACGCCTAAGGATACCGACGTCTTGGCCTGTTTCCGGGTTACTCCTCAGCCGGGTGTTCCTCCCGAAGAGGCCGGGGCGGCTGTGGCGGCTGAGTCTTCGACAGGCACCTGGACAACGGTATGGACAGATTTGCTGACCGACTTGGATCGGTACAAGGGCCGCTGCTATGACATCGAGCCGGTTCCCGGCGAAGACAACCAGTACTTCTGCTTCGTCGCCTATCCGCTGGATCTGTTCGAGGAAGGCTCGGTGACCAACATGCTCACCTCGATTGTGGGCAACGTTTTTGGCTTTAAGGCCCTAAAGGCGCTGCGGCTGGAAGATGTGCGGATCCCGGTGGCCTACCTGAAAACCTTCCAGGGCCCTCCCCATGGCATTCAGGTGGAGCGGGACAAATTGAATAAGTATGGCCGTCCGCTGCTGGGCTGCACCATCAAGCCCAAGTTGGGCCTTTCTGCCAAAAACTACGGGCGGGCCGTGTATGAAGCTCTGCGGGGCGGCTTGGACTTCACCAAAGATGACGAAAACATCAACTCCCAGCCCTTCCAGCGCTGGCGAGATCGCTATCTGTTCGTGATGGAGGCTGTCCACAAGGCCCAAGCGGAAACCGGCGAGATCAAGGGCCACTACTTGAACGTAACGGCGCCCACCTGTGAAGAGATGTTCAAGCGGGCCGAGTTTGCCAAGGAGTTGGGCGCTCCCATCATCATGCACGACTACTTGACAGCCGGCTTTACTGCCAACACCAGCCTGGCCAAGTGGTGCCGGGATAACGGCATTCTGCTGCACATTCACCGGGCCATGCACGCGGTGATCGACCGGCAGAAAAACCATGGCATCCACTTCCGGGTGTTGGCCAAGTGTTTGCGCATGTCCGGTGGCGACCACCTGCACTCCGGTACGGTGGTGGGCAAGCTGGAAGGCGACCGCGCCATTACGATGGGCTTTGTGGATCTCATGCGGGAAAACTACGTAGAGGCCGATCGCTCCCGCGGCATTTTCTTCACCCAAGATTGGGCTTCCATGCCAGGGGTGATGCCGGTGGCTTCCGGTGGGATCCACGTTTGGCACATGCCGGCGCTGGTGGAAATCTTCGGCGACGACTCGGTGCTGCAGTTTGGCGGCGGAACCTTGGGACACCCCTGGGGCAACGCGCCGGGCGCAACCGCCAACCGGGTGGCCTTGGAAGCGTGTATCCAAGCTCGTAACGAAGGTCGAGATCTGGCCCGCGAAGGCAACGACATTATCCGGGAAGCAGCCAAGTGGTCGCCAGAGCTGGCGGCTGCCTGCGAGCTGTGGAAGGAAATCAAGTTCGAGTTCAAGGCCGTCGACACCCTCTAGAGATCTGCTGGGGGCAGGGGATCCCCACGGTTCTCTTGCCCTACTGGCTCCCTCCCTGGATCGGCAATGGATCTGAAACAGATCGCCAAAGACACCGCCAAGACCTTGATCAGCTACCTGACTTATCAGGCGATGCGCACGGTGCTGGCTCAACTGAGCGAAACAGATCCCCCCAGGGCTCTTTGGCTACAGCAGTTCTCCGCTCGGCAAAACCTTCAGGATGGGGAAGCCTACCTGCGGGCTTTGCTGGCTGAGCGTCCTGAGTTGGCCTATCGCATCATGACCGTTCGTGAACACATTGCTGCGGAGGTGGTCGATTACCTGCCGGAAATGGCCAAAGCCGGCATCCAGCAAGCCAACATGGAGCACCGCCGCAATCATCTAGAACGGATCACCTCAGCAACAGGATCCCTACCCGTTACCCACCCGGAAGCGGGATCCCCCCCACAAAACCCTAGACCCGAAACGGAGTGATACCCATCATGCAAACCTTACCGAAAGAGCGCCGCTACGAAACCCTCTCCTACTTGCCGCCGCTGACGGATCTGCAGATCATCAAGCAGGTGCAGTACATCTTGGATCAGGGCTACATCCCGGCCATAGAGTTCAACGAATCTTCTGAACCAACGGTTCGCTATTGGACGCTGTGGAAGCTGCCCCTGTTCAGCGCCACTTCTCCCCAGGAGGTGCTCAGCGAAGTGCAGGCTTGCCGCAGCGCCTACCCCAACTGTTTCATTCGCGTGGTGGGGTTCGACAACATTAAGCAGTGCCAAGTGCTCAGCTTCCTGGTCTATAAGCCCAGCGGCCTGCGCTAAGGGAGCTCTGGTCAGCGAAAGGGGAGGGCTTCTCCCCTTTTGATCAAGCCCCCTGGCTTGACTTCTTTGTATGGCCGTTCTCGGTGGCACGGCAATAGAGACCGTGGTTCGGTAATGGTCATGTACAACGTTGCCGTCAACGGGCAACCGGGGTTGGGAACCAGCCTCGTTGGTCTCGGATGTTGCAGCACTCCTTCAGAGACCTGCGGGTCTATGAAGCAACTGGGACAGAGGAAGGGACAAAAACCTCACTGTTAAGGGGATGGGGCACTAGAAACCCCATCTGCCTATACGGTGGGGTAGTTCATGGTGACCCTATTTCTAGGATCCGATGCCCACAAGGGATCCCAGCCCTGCCGCCAGAAGAGCGGCCAAAGTTGTTTGAATGCCGTTCACGACTTCGTTGGTCATCCAGGCCAAACGGGGTTGCAACACCACTCCCATCCAGCTTTCTGCCAAGGTGGCCAGGATCCCGGCCAGCCAGCAGATGCCCAGCCAAAATGGGCTTCCCCCTACCCATTCCCCGCCAATCCCCCAGGCCAACCCGGCCATCCCTGCCGCTGCTGCCACTCCCGCCAGGGATCCCTCTAGGCTTACAGCTCCTTCTGTGCCCGCCGGCACGGACTGGAAGGTGGTGATTAAGAAGGTCTTACGGCCATAGGCTTTCCCCACCTCGCTGCTGACGGTATCGGCCAATTTCGCCGCGAAGCTGGCACTGTACCCCAACCACCACAGGGGATGCGGGAAGAAAGCATATCCCACCGCACATCCTGCCCCGGTCAAAGCGGATCCCCAGACGTTCTCCGGCCCTCGCGCCCCCTCTCGCTTTTCGGCGATCCCCTGCGCCTGCTTGCGCCGGATCCCCAGTTTGGTTACGGCTGTTCCCACTAAAAAATAGGCAGCTACCACCGCGTAGCCCCGCCCCCCCAGCCCCCCCCACACCAGCAGGCCCAGCAGGCCCGCGTGGATGACCCCTGCTCGCGTCAAAGCCTTCTGAGGGCTCAGCAGACCCAGCACCACCAGAGCCAGGTTGAGCCAGAGTGCCACCCCCCACTGACTCAGAAGCCACGC